>NZ_JUPI01000119.1 GCF_001074805.1 Streptococcus parasanguinis
GAAATCAATTCACCTACGTTTTCAGCTGCTGCTGCACCTGCATCTGTTGCAGCTTTAACAGCACCTACGTCACCACGAACCATTACAGTTACCAAACCAGCTCCGACTTGTTGTTTACCAATCAATGTAACGTTTGCTGCTTTTACCATAGCATCTGCTGCTTCGATAGCACCTACTAAACCTTTTGTTTCAACCATTCCTAATGC
>NZ_JUPI01000120.1 GCF_001074805.1 Streptococcus parasanguinis
TGTGATATATTTTACATGCTCATTATACATCTAAAAATAAGTCTGGTCAATGAATATTCAAAAAATTAGAAATAATTAAATTCTTAATAATTATCATTTTAAGTTGAGACTTTTGAAAATACTCTACCTATCTGTCTGATGAAAATTTACTTTAGTCAATCTTTACAGAAATGAAATAAAAAGCACCCCCAAAGAAAGATATGAAAACATCTAACTCTAGGAGTACTGCTCAGTTTTGAGCCTTTTTATTCATCAAAAAATCCGGATAAGTCCAAGCCTCCGAAGGGGTTGGTGGAGAAGTTCTCTTGTTCTTCAAGGAGGGTGCGTCCTTGATCAAATTCGAGGAATTGTTGGTAGACAAGAGCTGTCATGCGGGCGTCTTCTAGGCTATCGTGCGATCTTCCTGCGACTCCTAGAAATGCTGCAACGGTGTGGAGTTGGAGATTTTTAATGCCATGAAGGTCAGATGGACGACGTTCGAAAGCCTCGTCAAAGACATCGACAGCGTACTGGTCTTCTAGATCCAAGCCATTTTCAAGCAGGATGGGAAGGTCGCTTTTTTTGGCGTTGTATCCGATCAAGGGCCGGTCTCCAACGAAGGCCTTGAATTCACTGAGGACCTGCTCTAGTTGTGGAGCATTTTGGATCTTGTCCTGGGTTATGCCAGTGAGGCCGTTAATAAAGCTTTTTAGGGGCTTATCGGTGTAGACGTAGGAGTCGTAGTGGTCGACTTCTTTACCGTCCGTAAAACGCACGGCAGACACCTGGATGATCTGATAGGCACCTTCGTATTGGTTAAATTCGAGATCGAAGGCGATATAATCTTCTAATGTTTTCATGGAAAATCTCCTGTGGTAGAAAAGAAAAGGGACTGGTAGGATCCAGCCCCAGATTATCGACGGAAAACGCGTGCCCAGAAACCTTTGCTTTCTTGCTCTTGAACTTTTTCATTGGCTTGTTCGAGTTCAAGTTTCAAGGTGTCGCGGTCATTCATTGCTTGTAAAGTCAATTGTTGTTGTTGGTCCAATTGCTTGTCTTTTTCAGCAATTTGAACGTCTTTCACGCGCAACTGTTCATCTTTCTTAGCGAGTTGCTCGTCTTTGGCTTTGAGTTGCTCGTAAAGACGGACGATTTCAGCATTTTTTTCATCCACTAAAATTTCCATCAATTCGCGTTGCTTCACATCATCGCTGACTGGCTCATCTTCAAAAATAGTTTTTTTGTAGATTTCTTCGAGCTTGATCAAGCCACTACGGGTTACAACGGTAACCCCTTTTTCGTTTTTTTGGGTATCTTCTGGAGCCAGCGCCTTGACACGGTTATTGACCGCCTGGCGGCTGACTCCTAAAATTTCAGCAATTTCGCTGACAGTTTTTTCAATCGCCATAACTTCCTCTAATATCTTTTTCTATGAAATACTCTATTAGATAGTAACATAAGTAGGCTAAGCTGTCAAATGAAGCCGAGTAAGGGCAAGCCTTGAGACCACGATTAGCGGGCCTCTGTCATTTCAGGAAGATGGAGGCTGGATTGTGCTAAGTCAATGGTGAGTTGGTAATCGGTTTGATCACGGACAGTGATCTCGAAGTCGGTTGTGTAAAGGACCAGGCGAAGGGTCGCTCCTTTTTCGAGCTTGTAGATGGTTGGTTGGAGATCAAAGTCAAATTCCATCCACTCGCCTGGCGTCACGGTCTCAATCTCTAAGAGATCATGACGATTTTGGAGGTTGAGATAACCTTTCGAAATGACTCGTTGGCCAGCTTCTTTGAAAGGCAACTCGGTCAAATTGTCTAGCATATGGTAGCGACCGTTATCCAGTGTACGGACCGATAAGACTGCAGGATAGGGTTGGAGGTACTTCTTGCTTCCAAGCTCTAAGAGTTGTGCTGAAAGCAGGCCTTTATTGGTGCTGGAGTGAAGTCGCAGGTGAAGGCGAGCTTTCCCGTTGAGGTGTAGGTCTTCTTCGATTGGCAGGTCAATGGTCACCTGTTGCGCCTTATCCTGGTAGAGGTCCGTTAAGAAGGTCGGATAAGCCTTGCCATAGCGCTCGTAATCTTTTGTCTCGTAGCGGTTTTGGATGACTTTTTCGTCATCTCCCAGGGAGAAGGTTCGCTGACTTGTTTGGTTGCCAAAATCATCCAAGAAAGTCCAACTTTGTTCTCCTGTATTGTCCTGCCAGATGACAGTAGGCAATTCATAGCTTGAATCGTAGCCCAGCAATTTTTTAGAGAGGAGGGCGTTCATGCTTTCTCGGAAGTCAATGGATTGCCAGTTGTTGAGGTAGACATGGGCACCATTGTGGTAGAAGAGGTGTTTCTTGATGCTTGCTGGAAGAGCCTGGAACATATTAAAGACGTGAAGGGGTTTGACGTTCCAGTCTTGGGAGCCATGGGTAAAGACAACCTCTGCCTTGACCCGATTTGCATTTAAGAGATAATTGCGATCGTGCCAGAATTGATTGTAGTCTCCTGTTTTGCGATCCAATTGCTTTTTAACCTCTTCCAAATCAGCGACATGGGCTGCGTGGTGGCGGAGATAGTCTCCAGCCCGAAGGGCGCGGGAATAGGTCAACTCAGCAAGCGAATCAAAATCCTCTCCAGGATAGCCACCAGGACTCGTCACGAGTCCGTTTTCGCGATAGTAGTTGTACCAAGAGGAAATACCAGCTTCTGCGATGATGACTTCTAGGCCATCAACACCGGTGGTCGCAAGGCCGTTAGACATGGTCCCTAGGTAGGATAAGCCCGTCGTAGCAACCTTGCCATTAGACCAATCAGCCTTAACTTGGCGTTTGCGTGTATGATCTGTGAAGGCACGACAGCGTCCGTTGAGCCAGTCGATGACATTTTTATAGGCCTCGATTTGACGGTAATCCCCGTTGGTCATCAAGCCTTGGGAATCCTTGGTTCCAAGACCGGAGACGTAGAGATTGGCAAAGCCACGAGCGAGCAGGTAGTCATTGAGAGTATAACTGCTGTTGATATGAGTGAGGGTTTCTTCGGTCTCAGAGACTAGTTGGGCTGAACCGACAGGATCCACCAATTCTAATTGAGGTTCTTCTACTTGAATGGTATGAGGTTCTTTGACCTGGAGGTTCACATTCATATTATAGAGCGCCTTGTCACTAGCCTTGTCATTGGTTCCTTGGTGATAAGGGCTAGCAGTCATGACGGCTGGAATTTTTCCTTCATAGCGAGGGCGAATAATATTGACCTTGACCAAATCTGGAAGACCATCCTGATCGCTATCAATTCGACTTTCTACATAGACCACTTCACGGATCACATCATGGCTCGTAAAGGTTGCGAGGCTCTTGCCGTTAAAATAGTGATACTGGTTATCTTCAGGAATCAAGCCATCGCTGACCAACTGATCGATGAGTAAATTTCCTTTTACTGTTCGAGTATTGAGAAGGTGATAGAGGTTTTCTACCAAGTTTCCATACTCAATCGGAAATTGGACTTCTTTCAAGAAGCTATCCGTATCTTCAAAATCAATAAAATAGCGGAAACCGAGTAATTGGAGGGCTACTGTGTAAAAAATGTTCGGAGACCATTCGCAGTCAGATTGGATATACGTTAAAAAGTCTGTTTTAGAATCCACCACTAGGTTAGAGAGGGGATAATCTGTATCTTTATAGGTGAAGTAAACCTTGCGGACAAACCATTCAAACAGTTCTTTTTCTGGGAGGTGGGTGGGAAGGTCAAACCCAATTTCTTTTAGTTCCTTAAGAATGTCTTTTTGGTCAACAGATAGATAGCTATATTGATTGTATTTCATAGACTGCTCCTTTTATCAGTTTCTTTTTTCTTTACTTCTTATATTATACTTGATAAAATAGTATTTGTCTAAAGACCTTTCGTCTATAAGGAGAAGGAATATTGAAAAAAATATCTTTTGAACAAGTTGCAAGAAGACGGACCTTATTGTTTGGGGTTCTTGCCGTCATTTTTGGGATTCTCATTTTTCGAAACGGCGTTGGTTTCACCAAATTTTCCTTGGATCTATTAGCCATTTACTTTTTAGTTGATGGACTAGGAAGCTTTCTTCTTCGCTTTTTGTTACGTAGCAAGTCTATTTCCTATAGCCACTCTATTTGGTTTATTTTTCTTTCACTTGCGTTGATCTGGTTGAATCGACTGAGTAGTCTGCCCGTAAACTTAGTTGTGATTTGTTTAGGGGCATATCAGTTGGGGAGTGCCATTGTCTATGGGATCACATTTTGGCTTTATAAGGCCAATCGGGTAAAAGGAGGCTGGCTCTATTTATGGGATGCGCTTTTAAACGGTGGGCTTGGTCTAGCAACTGTCTTGGAACCTGGTTCAGATGGGCACTTCCAATTTATCCTCTTGGGGGCTTATCTGGTCTTGTTGGGGATTTCTAATATTCGAGATGGTATTTTATTTGACAAAGACCAACAAGGCCAAGAGTTAAAACGTCGCTTTCGTATTAGCCTACCGGTTATCTTTGCAGCCTTTATCCCTGCTAAGGAGTTAAAACGGTTTAACCAGTTTCTTCAAAAAGGGAGCTCGGCGGGACACACAGGCCCTTATCGATTGGTGAAAAAAGAAGAAGAGGCAAGGGAATTAGAAATTTTGGTTCATACTTCTGACAGCAACTTATTTGGAGCGATTGGGCATGTAGATATTTGTTATCAGGGGAAGGTCATTTCTTACGGAAGTTACGATCCCTTTTCAGAGCGTCTATTTGGGACGATTGGGGATGGCGTACTGTTTAAAGTGGATAAGGAACCATACATCGAACTATGTAAAAAAGAGAGTCAAAAGACGCTGTTTGGCTACAGCCTATCCCTTACCGAAGAAGAGAATCAGGCAGTAGAGAAGCGTCTAGCTGAAATTGATCAGTTGTTAGAACCTTGGGATCCACCTAGTAGGTTACTGGAAGACGGTCAGCCGACCTACGCTTACAAATTGAAATATGATTTAGGGGCTGAGCTATATAAATTTACTTCTTCGCGTTTTAAATCTTACTTTGTTCTGTCTACGAATTGCTGCCTGTTAGCAGATTCCATTGTGGGACAGGCGGGAACGGCTGTATTAGATGTGCGTGGAGTGATTGCACCAGGGACCTATCAGGATTACTTAGAATACGAATTTGAAGCTCCAAACGGGCGGGTCCATACACGAACAGTATATTAAGAAAAGAAAGACAGATTCTAAATTTTGAGAAATCTGTCTTTTCTTGCGCAAAATTTCTTGTAAAAAACCAGAAAATTATTTACAATAAAAAGAGCTTGGAGGAAGTTATGACAGCAAATCAGATCGTAAGAGTGATCCCAGTCTTGAAAGTGAATAACCGAAATGTCAATCAACGCTTTTATGAAGAGACATTGGGAATGAAAGTATTAGTGGAAGAAGGAGCTCTCCTATCTTTAGGAGATGCCTCAAAAGTAGAAAAAATCGTCTTAGAAGAGTCACCGAGTATGCGTTCGCGTAAGGTCGAAGGTCCAAAGAAATTGGGTCGCATCGTGGTGAAAGTGGCACAAGCTCAAGAAATTGATTATTTGTTGGCCCGCCAGCCAGAAACAAGCGCCCTTTACCAAGGAGCTAATGGTCGCGCCTTTGAAGTTGTGTCTCCTCAAGGAGATACCATTTTCGTGCATGCTGAAGAAAATCTTGAAAGCCTAGAACCGTTGGAGAAAGCGCCTCTTGTAGAAGCTCCCGAAGATTTCAAAGGTTTGACGAACTTTGATGTGGACTTTCTTGAGGTCAACGTGGCTGATCTTGCCCAATCTCAGGAGCTTTACAGACGCTTGACAGATCTTGCCCGCTTTATCCATTTGCAGGAAGCCCAAGGAGAAGATCTCCAAGTGGAGAACAAGGTGACTTGGGATTTGAGCATGATCAAGGTCGAATTGGCATCTTTTGATGTGGAAGACTTGAAAGAACGCTTGGGAGAAGCTGTCGATTTTGTGCACCGTAAGGGAACCTTCTTGATTGCCAAGGATCCAAGCCAGATCGAACTCTGGTTTGAAGCCAATCAAGATCAGGTCCATATTTCTTATGAAGAATAAGAATGGAGTGATGAGCGTGAAGGCAATCATCGAAAAAATTACCGAACAAATCCAAGAAGGCATCTATCCAGGTGCCTCTCTTGGGCTTTACCGCAAGGGTCAGTGGAGTGAGCACTATCTAGGACTTGCGGACCCTGAAAAAGGAGAGCCAGTAGAGGCTGATCTGGTCTATGATTTGGCCAGTGTCAGTAAGGTCGTCGGAGTCGCTACCATCTGTGCCTTTTTGTATGCGAAAGGGGAGCTTCCACTCGATCGCCCCTTTAAAGAGCTTTACCCGCGTTTTGCTCATGAGAAGACGACCATCCGGGAACTCTTGACCCATACTTCTGGGCTCGATCCTTTTATCCCCAACCGGGATCAATTGGATGCGAGACAGTTGAAAACAGCCCTTGAAAATTTGCAGATAAAAGAAGACAAGAGTTTTCATTACACCGACGTCAATTTTCTTTTGCTGGGCTTTTGGTTAGAAGACAGGTTTCACCAGTCCTTGGATCGTTTATTTGAAGAGCTGATTTTTACACCTTGGAAGATGACAGAGACACGGTTTGGACCGGTCGAAAAGGCGGTGCCAACGGTCCGTGGCCTTGCTTCTGGAAGTGTTCATGATCCCAAAGCGAGAGTTCTGGGCCCTCATGCGGGAAGTGCAGGACTTTTTTCAACTGTTGCTGATCTAGAGTGCTTCTTAGAGCATTATCTGAAGGAGGATTTTGCGCGTGACTTGTCTCAGAATTTTGCGCGTGAAGAGGGCAAGACCCGCGCTCTCGGATGGAATCTAGAGGGTGACTGGTTGGATCATACGGGCTATACTGGAACCTTCATCATGTACAATCGCAAGAGACAGGAAGCTGTGATCTTTTTGTCCAACCGGACCTATGAGAAGGACGAACGGGCCCAATGGATCCTCGACCGCAACTCCTTGATGGATTTGATCAAACAAGAATTTGAACAATAGAAATGGAAGGCTAGGATGATGGATCCTGGCCTTTTACGGTCTGTCCGTGAGAAAGAAACTGGTAGGAGATTCATTTTTGAACTCCGTCTTAGGTTGGATTTCCTTCAAAAGCATCGCTTTTTTGGCTGATTTATATTAAAATAGTAATGACCATAATAGAACGAGATGAATATGAACAAAGAGATAGGCGTCGGAAGGGCGCATAGTAAAATTATCTTAATTGGAGAGCATGCGGTGGTCTATGGTTATCCGGCTATTGCCTTGCCACTCCATCATATCGAAGTGACCTGCCAGATCATCCCGGCAGACAGTCCATGGATTTTGTTTGAAGATGACACCTTGTCCATGGCGGTTTTTGCGTCTCTTGAGCACCTCGGGATTCGCGAGGCCCGAATTCGCTGCCGGATTCAGTCCATGGTACCGGAAAAACGGGGGATGGGATCGTCTGCGACGGTGAGTATCGCAGCCATTCGTGCCGTTTTTGACTATTATCAAGAGGAGCTGGATGATGAGACCTTAGAAATCCTGGTCAATCGAGCAGAAACCATTGCCCATATGAATCCAAGTGGGCTCGATGCCAAGACCTGTTTGAGCGATCAAGCCATTAAATTCATCCGGAATGTCGGCTTTTACCCGCTAGAGCTGGGTATAAAAGCGAGCTTGGTGATTGCAGATACAGGGATTCACGGCAATACCCGTGAGGCGATTCAAAAGGTTGAAGCCAGGGGGCAGGAAGTTTTGTCCCATTTCCATGAGATTGGTCAGTTGACCCAGCAGGTGGAAGAGGCTCTGAAAATGAATGATCTAACGAACCTAGGACAGGCTTTGACTACTTGCCATGAGCACTTGAGAGCCGTGGGTGTCAGCTGTGAAAAAGCAGACCATCTGGTCGCCGTTGCCCTTGAAAATGGGGCCTTAGGCGCTAAAATGAGCGGAGGCGGTCTTGGTGGCTGTGTGATTGCCCTCGTCAAGGATTCTCGTGAAGCAGCAACCATTGCCCATGCATTAGAAAAAGAAGGAGCGCACCATACATGGATCGAAAACCTGTAAAGGCTAAGTCCTATGCCAATATCGCGATTATCAAATACTGGGGAAAAGAAGATGCCAAACAGATGGTCCCTTCGACCAGTTCGATTTCGTTGACCTTAGAAAATATGTATACAGAGACCAGTCTCTCTCCCTTGCCAGCAGATGCGACTGCGCATGAATTTTACATCGATGGGGAATTCCAACATCCAGCTGAGCAAGCCAAAATTGGAGCTGTGATTGATGGCTTGAAGCCAGCAAATGAAGCGGGATTTGTTCGAGTGGATACCAGCAACAACATGCCAACCGCAGCAGGCTTGTCCTCTAGCTCGAGTGGGCTCTCTGCTCTCGTCAAGGCTTGCAATCGGTATTATGATTTGGGCTTGAGTCAGGAGGAATTAGCTCAAAAAGCCAAGTTTGCTTCGGGTTCTTCTTCACGGTCTTTCTTTGGACCCTTAGCAGCCTGGGACAAAGAAAGTGGAGAAATTTATAAGGTTAAAACAGACCTTAAACTGGCTATGATCATGCTGGTTCTCAATGACAAGCAAAAGCCCGTTTCCAGCCGGGAAGGGATGAAACGCTGCATGGAGACTTCGACTAATTTCAAAGAATGGATCGAAGAGTCTAGACAAGATTATAAGGATATGCTGGACTATCTAGCTGGCAATAATTTTGAACATGTCGGTCAGCTGACAGAGCGCAATGCCCTTGCTATGCATGCGACGACTAGAACAGCCACTCCAGCCTTTAGCTACTTGACAGAAGAAAGCCACAAAGCTATGGACTTTGTCCGTGAGCTTCGCGCTGCAGGCCATGCTTGTTACTTCACCATGGATGCAGGGCCAAACGTTAAGGTTCTCTGTTTAGAAGAAGACTTGGATCAGCTGGTGCCTTTATTTGACGACCGCTATCGGACCATCGTATCTAAAACAAAGGATCCTCAAGATGAAGACTAAGTATCAGGTACAGACCGGAGGCAAGCTCTATCTAGCTGGAGAATACGCGGTGCTAACACCTGGCTATGGGGCAGTGATTCAGTTTATCCCCATTTATCTATCAGCTACCATCCAAGAAGCAACAGCCTACCAGCTAGCCTCAGACCTTTTTGGTTACAAGGTAGATTTGACCCCAAATAAGGACTACGCCTTGATTCAAGAGACTATTCAGCTTATGGAAGAGTGGCTGAAAGATCAGGGGATAGCCCCTAAACCCTTTGATCTTCACCTTAGAGGAACACTGGGCGAAGAGGGGAAAAAGTATGGGATTGGTTCCAGCGGAAGTGTGGTCTTGCTCGTGATCAAGGCCATGGCTGCTCTGTATGAGTTAGACCTACATCCGGATCTGCTCTTTCGACTAGCAGCAGTGGTCTTGGTGCAAAGAGGGGACAATGGTTCCATGGGCGATTTGGCTTGTATCGCTTACGAGGACTTGATTTATTACCAATCCTTTGATCGGGCTTGGTTGCATGAAGTCTTGACTTCTCAGCCTCTTTCACAAGTTTTAGTCCTGGATTGGGACTACCAGATATGCTCGATCCAGCCAGCCATCTCTTATGATTTTCTGGTTGGTTGGACCAAGGAACCAGCGATTTCAAGTGATTTGATCCGCCAGGTCAAGGGAGCGATCAAGGAAGAATTTCTTCAGGAGAGCCAGAGCGCAGTGAAGAATCTTGAAAAAGGCCTCCGTGAAGGGAACCAAAAGGACATTAAGACCAGTATCAAACGCGCCGATAAGAACCTAAAGTCTTTGAACCCTTTGATCTATACCCCAGCTCTAAAAGAGCTACAAGAATCGACAGAGGACCTTTTTGCCTGTGCCAAATCCAGTGGTGCTGGAGGAGGCGACTGTGGGATCGCCCTTAGTTTTGATCCAGTTGAGACTCAGATCTTGATAAAGCGCTGGAAGAAAAAGAATATTGAAGTCATTTACCAAGAAAGGATGGGAGATTCGTGAGCGAAAATCGAAAAGACCAGCATATTCGTTATGCCTTGGAGCAAAGCTCCTCCTATAATAGCTTTGATGAGATCGAGCTGATTCACCGATCCCTCCCCCTTGTGGATCTAGCGGAGATTGATTTGACAACCCATTTCGCAGGGCGTGATTGGGAGGTCCCTTTTTATATCAATGCTATGACAGGCGGGAGTAAACGGGCCAAAGAGATCAATCAAAAGTTGGCAGCAGTAGCCGAAGCCTGTGGGATTCTCTTTGTGACTGGCTCTTACAGCGCAGGGCTGAAGGATCCGAACGATCAATCGTATGCGGTCAAAAAAGACCATCCTCATCTTCTTTTAGCAACCAACATTGGCATCGATAAAGAGCCAGATTTGGGCTTGCGGACAGTGGAAGAGCTACACCCCCTCTTTCTTCAAGTCCATGTGAATCTGATGCAAGAGTTGCTCATGCCCGAAGGGGAGCGGATTTTCCACACTTGGAAAGACCATCTCAAGAGCTATGGGCAGGGCTTTCCAGTGCCTGTAGTCCTGAAGGAAGTTGGCTTTGGTATGGATCCCAAAACAGTTCAGGCAGCGCTAGATGCTGGGATCAAAACCGTCGATATTTCTGGTCGTGGTGGCACTAGTTTTGCCTATATTGAGAATCGTCGTGGTGGCAATCGCGCTTATCTGGATGATTGGGGACAATCAACTGCGCAGTGTCTCTTACAGTTACAGGATCAGATGGATCAGGTTGAGATCCTCGCAAGTGGGGGTATCCGTCATCCTCTTGACATGGTCAAGGCCTTGGTCCTTGGAGCACGTGGCGTAGGACTATCCCGCGTTTTTCTTGAGATGGTAGAGACTAAGAGCGTTGAAGAAGTGATCGCCCTTGTCCAAGGATGGAAAGAAGATCTCAGATTGCTCCTTTGTGCGCTCGGTTGTCAGAACCTGAAAGAGCTCCGTGAAGTCGACTATCTCCTCTATGGAAAGTTGTGGCAAGCTCAGCAACAGAAAAAATGAAGAAAAATCATTTTAGAAACTTTCCTTAGGTGAGTACGGACGTCAGCGAACTTCTACGAAGTTCCATGACTTAG
>NZ_JUPI01000121.1 GCF_001074805.1 Streptococcus parasanguinis
ATTCGATTTCGTTGTCCCACCTCCGCACAGTTGAGTAGGGCTGTAAAAGCTGATGAAATCAGCTAGTAAAGCCCACTCAACCACTGCGTCTTGCTTGGCAATCCAAAAATAATTGAGAGGCTAGGACTTTTGTCCCAGCCTCTTTTTATCGTGCTTTGGGATTTTCATTTGTTATGGAATAATATTTTTATTTTAAATTTTGTAACAGAAATGATAAATACTAATTAAAGAGGACTTGCGTAGATGCTTGGGAATCAAGCATTTGCGGTGTTTTCAGGCAGAGGGATATTTGCCAACAAATTGCAATACAAATTAACTGATTTTGTAATAATTCTAGTGTATACTAGTAAGAGTAGATCACAGGTCTACATTGTTGCAAGGGGAGAACTTCCCACATACATGTCTATTGACAATAAAACTTGATCGTAATATCGCTGCTAGTAAAATGAGAGTTTGAACATAGCATAGATTTTATCGACCTTTTTCATATTAAAAAATATTTTTCAAATTCCCCTTGCGCAAGCTCTTCCGGATTCCTCCGGGAGAGTTTTTTTGTTAAGAAAAAAAGTAGAAGGCCTTTGAGTCTCCTTTGAAAGAGTGGCTTAGCAGGCATCATTTATGGTAAAATAGAACATATTCGTAGAGGGGAAGGAGTGAGGACTTTGTTGAAGATTTTTGTGTTAGAAGATGAATGGATCCAACAATCGCGTATCGAAGCGGTCTTGCAGGATCTCATCCGTCAAAAATCCTTGCAATGCAAAGCGCCAGAAGTGTTTGGGAAGTCAAGTCAGTTGCTGGATGCTATCACAGAGAGAGGCGCCCATCACCTATTCTTTTTAGATATCGAGATTAAAGGTGAGGAGAAAAAAGGACTGGAGATCGCAAAAGAGATTCGTAAGAAAGATCCCCATGCGACCATTGTCTTTGTCACCACTCACTCTGAATTCATGCCCATTACCTTTCAGTACAAAGTAGCTGCCTTGGATTTTATCGATAAAACGCTGGGTGAGGAAGAGTTCAAAGAGAGAATCAGCTCAGCCATCGATTATACCTTGGAGCAAGCTGGGACCACGATTGCGCAAGATGCCTTTACGTTTGAGAGTGCGATGGCGCGTGTACAAGTTCCTTTTAATAAGATTTTGTATGTTGAAACGTCTCCAACCATTCACAAGGTCATTTTACACACCCAGGAAGAGCGCTTGGAATTTTACGCTAGTATTACCGATATCGAAAAAGCAGATCCCCGCTTGTATCGGTGCCACCGCTCCTTTGTGGTGAATCCGCAAAATATTACGAAGATTGATAAAGAAGCCAAGAAAGCTTTTTTTGAAAATGGGGACAATTGCTTGATCTCACGGACCAAGTACAGAGGCTTACTGGAAGCTTTGAAAAAATAGAGGGAGAAAGAATTGCTGTTAGATGTTCTAATATTTTACCTAAAGTTCTTCGTCAGCATGCTGATCTATCGTCATATCAGTAGACAAGAGTTCACCTTGCGCTGGCTCTTTTTGTGCCCCTTCTTCTTTGCAATTATCTTTACCCTTGTGCCACCGGTAGGCTTTTTTGGCTATTTCTTAGTATTTATTGCCTATAGTTTCTACCGAAATCGTAACATACGACACCTTTTGAATATTTTTTACGGGCTCTACCCGGTTGTCATGGAGAGTCTCATTGCGCGTCTCTTAGCCTTTTATGTCTTTCCAATGTTAGGGATCGTACTTGTTCATGAGGCATCTGTCAGCTGGTATGATGCTCTACTTGAATTGCTGGTCTTTCCTGTTTATATAGGAATCACTAAATTGTTAAAACTAGATTTTACAGATTTAAAAGTAGGGTTTCAACGGCAGTATTTTAATCGTTTCTTACTCCCGATGGATCTTTCCATGTTTGTGTATTTAGTCAGTGTTGTAGGTCTGGTGGTTTTTGAGGATGCTATTCCTCATGCAGATGCTTTACGGGAACAGTTAAATAGTATTTATTTGATTTTGTTTTTTGTGATGCTCTTGTATTTCAATGCGGTATCCAAAGAACGATTGAAACAAGAAATTCTGGAACAAAAAGATAGGCAACTGCAGGAGTTAGCCACCTATAGCCAACACGTCGAAATGCTCTATGGGGAGATTCGTGCCTTTCGTCATGATTACCTGAATATTTTAACCAGTCTCAAATTAAGTATTGAGCACGAAGACCTCAATGCGATCAGGGAAGTCTATGAGAATGTTCTTCGAGAGAGTGGCCAGCAATTTTACAATAGTAAGTTTGATATTGCCAAACTCAGTCACATCGAAAATCCAGCTGTAAAAAGTGTTCTGTCCGCAAAATTATTGGAAGCTCAAAATAAAGGGATTGGGATCTCTGTCGAGATCGATGAACCAGTTCGTGATTTATTCATCGAGGTTTTAGATTTCATCACCTTCTTATCCATCCTTTGTGACAATGCTATCGAAGCGAGTCTCGAATCAGAGGACCCACAGCTGACTCTTGCCATGCTTCAGGATACGAACTCCCTCATCTTAATAGTTGAAAATAGTACAAAAGCTGAAAAAATAGAGTTAGCGAGAATTTTTGAAAAAGACTACTCGAGTAAAGGAGAGGGCCGCGGTCTTGGCTTGTACAAGATCCAACAATTACTGGAAAAGTATCCCAAAACGACAGTGTCTACCAAGAGTTCAAACTACCGATTTACTCAGAGCCTGACCTTTTGGAAGGAATAATGGAAGAGAGAGTGGGACAGAAATCGGTCATTCGTTAGAATTCGATTTCGTCGTCCCACCTCCGCA
>NZ_JUPI01000122.1 GCF_001074805.1 Streptococcus parasanguinis
TCAGCGAACTTCGAAGAAGTTCCATGACTAATTATTGAGCCTAAGGTCTCAATAATTCCGAGTACCTGAAACTGTATTGTTTCAGGTACTTTTCTCACGGCGGAAAGTTTCGGTATTTTCTTAATTCATTCTAAGAATTGGAACATATTTATATTTCTTTGCAGAATTACTTAACTTATTTTTCTTTAAAAAATTTAGTCTACATTCTAAACCCTAGCTAATGAAAAGCTAGGGCTTAACTTATCCTTTAAACGTAACAATGGTTGCGCCACTTCCACCCGCATTTTGTGGGGCATATTCAAAACTCTTGACATGCTTGTTGCGGCGGAGGTATTTGGTCACCCCTTCACGGATGACCCCTGTCCCGATCCCGTGGATGATATCGACTTGGGCCATGTTGTTGAGCAGAGCCTGATCGATAAAACCATCTAGCTCTTGCATGGCCTCTTCATAGCGTTTCCCACGGAGGTCCAGACGCGCTCTCGGTCCGCTCGTGTTGGAGCGCTTGACGACATTCACCTGGCGTTTCTTAGGTTGAGCAGCTTCTTTTTCAACCTTGATAAGGTTGAATTCTTTTTCTTCCAAGGTCATCTTGATCAAGCCGACTTGCGCCTCCCAGCGCCCATCTTTGAGTTGCTTGACTAGGGTCCCGCGTTGCCCATAGCTGATAACCAGGATCTCATCTCCTACCTTAGGAGCGCGCGCCTTCTTGGCTTTTTTCAAGACCTTATTTTTAGAAAGATCGACGGTCTCAGGAGCTAGTTTTTTCAACTGAGCCTTGGCCTCAATGATCTCATGTGGCTTCAACTGGGATTTAGCGTGAAGACCTTGAAGGATGCGGTCACTCTCTGAAAGTGCCATGTCCACAATTTCCTTGGCTTCTTCTCTTGCCTTATTGAGCTCTGTTTCCCTCTCCCGAGTCAGTTCGTTATAGAGCTTTCGAAGAGCGCGATTGAATTTGAGATTTTCTTGCTCCACTTCTTGAATGGTATCCAAGCGCTTGCGACTCTCTAAGGTCTGCGCCTCCAGTTTTTCAATAATCTGATTGACATCATTGTCCGTATTGGTCATCTTCATGGCATCCTGGATAATGGTCTCAGATAAGCCCAAACGACGGGCGATCTCAAAGGCATTGGAGCGACCAGGTACCCCTTGCATGAAGCGATAGGTCGGACGAAGACTCGCTGTGTCAAACTCCATGCTGGCATTTTGCACCCCTGCAGTCTCAATCCCGTAGGCCTTGAGCTCTGGATAGTGGGTCGTCGCCATGGTCTTAATCCCGCGTAAGCGCAGGTCTTCTAGGATGGCAATAGCAAGGCCAGCCCCTTCTTGAGGATCGGTTCCAGCTCCTAACTCATCCAGAAGGATCAAGGAGGCAGTATCTACTTGATGTAAGATCGATACGATATTGGTCATATGACTGGAGAAGGTCGACAAGCTCTGCTCGATCGATTGTTCATCTCCAATATCTGCAAAGACTTGTGAGAAGATGCCCACACGACTACCTGGATCTGCTAGGATGGGAAGACCAGACTGGGCCATAATTTGCGCTAGTCCCAGCGTTTTTAGTATGATGGTTTTCCCCCCTGTATTGGGACCGGTAATCACGATTTCAGTCAAGTCCTCGGTAAAATGCAGGTCATTCGCGACGGCATTTTCAATCAAGGGATGACGTAGTTGCAAGAGCTGAATAGAGCGATTACTGCTAACCTCTGGTACCACTGCCTTGAAATCACGCATAAACCGATACTTGGCCTTGATCAAGTCCAAGTGACCGATAATCCAGGCGTTGTTAGCAATCTCTGCCGCATGGGGGCGCAGGCTGTCAGACAATTCCTCCAGAATCTGAATGATTTCATACCGTTCATCTGCCCGGTGGTTGGCGATTTCTTCATTGAGATTGACCACTGCACGAGGTTCGATATAAACGGTATTCCCACTGGCTGAGATATCGTGGACCACCCCTGCAATCCGGTTGCGATAGGTGTTTTTTACCGGTAGAACATTGCGTCCATTCCGGCTAGCAATCACAGCATCCGCCAACATATCGGCCTTGCTTTTCAGCAGGTCTTGTAGAATCTCTCTGACCTGGTGTTCATTTTCCTGGATGCGGCGACGAATTTTGGCCAATTTTTCGCTGGCAAAAGACTCGACAAAGCCTCCTTCGTTGATAGCTTGAAGCCCACCTTGTAGGCGAGGAAGATCCACCAAGTTGTCAAAGAGGCGATGGAGTCTTTCCAGACGAACATTTTCCAAGTTGTCGTAGAAATCCTTGAGCTCATGCGTCACCCGAAGGACTGCTTTTAGCGCTAATAATTCATCGATATTGAGGGCCGCCTCCATCTCCAAACGCTTGGCCACTGGACGGACATCTTGAATGGTCGACACGGCAAAACGAGGCTCTTCCAAGAGGATCTGCTCCATATCTTCTAGCTCCATAAAGGCCGTTTCGATGGTTTCTTTTTTATCAGTTGGAGTAAGGACTGCTAGCTCCATCTCCCCTTGTTCTGTCTGTAGATAGGGTTCAAAAAGTTGCTTGACCTTGTCAAACTCCAGAATATCTAAGATTTTTTTATTCATGTTTCTCCTACAAAAAAAGTGAGCGTCCTTCCTTGAATCGGACTTGTCTCACTCCTTTCTTCATTTTTGCTCCTTAAGCTCCGATAATCGCAGTCACCCACAAGTTGTGGAACAGACTGGAACTGATCGGGGTATGAAGGATGATAAAGCGGATCAATCCACTTGCATTTAGTCTATTTTGGATGGAAGCCATGGGAACCGTTGAGAGAACAGTCAAGCCCATCTGAATCACCAAGAGGGTTATCACGACGGCGATCACACCTGCTCCAATTTGATACTTGCGATCCTCCAATTTTTCTGGCTGGGGAACCAAGTGCATAAAGATTCCAATCACGCGGCCGATCAAATAAACCAGCACAAAAATCAACACATAAGCCATCCCTGCATAAAAGATGTCATCTAATTGAAACAGGTAGCGGTTGGCATAAAAATAATTTACCGATTGCTGGGTGGGACTCGAAAAAGGAACCCATAGAGACAAAACCTTAGCCAGTCCCTTGTAGCTACCACCTGCAATCAAGAGGGCTACCAAGGTCACTAGAAAGTAATAGGACTGGAGGATGATGCCTCTTGCATAGCCAATATAAAAGCTCCATGCCAAAATCAATAAGATTAAGAAAGTTAACATGTATCTCCTCTTATTTGGATGATTTATCCTTTAAGTCGTCTAAAGCTTTGCGACGAAAATCATCTAATTCTGTTTCTTTGTCGTCAAACTCAATCTCGCGATTCAGCTGCATAGACAAACTATTTACTGCCAATAAGATAGCGATGGTTTCATCATCTGCTTCTGGCATTTGTTCCTTAATTGCTTGGTATTTTTCTTTCGCAACACGTTCGACTTCTTCCATAAACAAATTATCATGGTTGGTTGTTAAAGTGAGCGCTTTGTCTCCAAATGTAAATTTATATCTATTTAAGCTCGCCATAAAAATCACCTCACGGTATTATACCAAAAAAGGCTAGCTTTGTCAGTAGCAAAGCCCCTCTTCACAGGGATTTTCCAGTGGATTCTTTCTTTCTTTTTGCTCCCTCTCTCCCTGAATTTGTGGTACAATAGTGGTTATGGAAAGTATGACACTCACTCCAACACAGGAGCAAATTCTTGATTTTGTCCATACCTATCGCAGTTCTCTCACTCAAAGCAAGAACCCTCATATGGATTATTTCTTTCGACTAGAGGGAGCGACCGTTTCGATCTACAAGTCTGGAAAGGTCCTGCTCCAGGGCAATGACCTCACTCCTTACCTGACCTTTTTCGGGCAAGATGCTGGGAACCTTAAGCGTTCTACTTCATCTGCACGACAAGATCTAGCCATGATCGGAACCGATGAGGTCGGAAACGGCTCTTATTTTGGTGGACTCACCGTTGTCGCATCCTTTGTCACACCTGACCAGCACGACTGGCTCAAAAAGCTTGGTGTTGGTGATTCGAAGACCTTGGATGATCGAAAAATTCAGCAATTGGCTCCTCTCCTTGAGGAAAATATCCAGCACCAAGCACTCTTATTGTCTCCAAAGAAGTACAACGAAGTGATCGCTTCTGGTTACAATGCTGTTTCGGTCAAAGTAGCCCTGCACAATCAGGCCATCTACCTTCTGTTAAATAAAGG
The DNA here is from genome assembly GCF_001074805.1 of Streptococcus parasanguinis. GTDB lineage: Bacteria > Bacillota > Bacilli > Lactobacillales > Streptococcaceae > Streptococcus > Streptococcus parasanguinis_A. The sequence continues at coordinate 4,194 of NZ_JUPI01000122.1, forward strand.
AGTCCAAGCAGAGCGAATTGTGATTGATGCCTTTACAACTGCTAAAAACTACCAAAAATACGTAAAAGCTGAAAAAAATCAGGTCACGCAAGCCATTGAGTTGGAAGAAAAAGCCGAAAGCAAGTATCTAGCTGTGGCAGTTAGCTCCATCATCGCTCGCAATCTCTTCCTTCAAAATCTGGAAGATCTGGGCAAGGAACTGGGATTTAATCTCCCTAGTGGAGCAGGGGCCAAATCAGACCAAGTCGCTGCTAAATTACTCCAGACCTACGGGATGAAAGCTCTGGATTATTGTGCCAAACTCCATTTTAAAAACACAGAAAAAGCAAAGAAATTACTAGAAAGATAAGTCATGTCAAAAAGAAGTTCAAAACATACATCGAGCTCACCTGTGGTGAGATTCCTTAAAGAATGGGGCCTCTTCAGTATCATTGTTGGTCTCATCATCGCCTCTCGCATTTACCTCTGGGCTCCGGTCAAGGTAGATGGCCATTCGATGGATCCGACCCTGGCCGATAGCGAGTACCTCCTTGTGGTCAACCACCTCTCAATCGATCGTTTCGACATTGTTGTTGCCAGTGAAAAAGATGACGACGGTAAAACCAAGGACATCGTCAAGCGGGTCATCGGTCTTCCTGGAGATACCATCCAATATGATAACGATACCCTCTACATCAACGGGAAAAAGACCAATGAGCCTTATTTGAAAAACTATATCGCTCGTTTCAAAAAAGATAAATTGCAATCGACCTACACTGGAAAAGGATTTGAAGAAAACGGAGAACTCTTCCGCCAACTGGCCAATACAGCTCAAGCCTTTACAGTGGACAAGGATGGCAATCCTAAATTTACTTTAAAGTTGCTTGACGATGAATATCTCTTACTTGGAGATGACCGGATCGTTTCAAAGGATAGCCGTCAGGTCGGAGCTTTCAAAAAAGAACAAATCAAAGGGCAAGCCGTCTTTAGACTATGGCCTATCTACCCTTTCAAAACTTATTAGTATAGATCAACAGACTGAGGCTGAGACAAGTATGTCCCAGCCTTGCTTTATAAAAAGGAAAGAAATGATGGAATATTATTTTTCTGGTACTATTGAGCGCATTATTTTTGAAAATCCCAGTAGTTTTTTTCGAATCCTCCTGCTCGACATTAGCGATACCGACGCCGAAGACTTTGATGATTTTGAGATTATTGTGACGGGCACCATGGCAGATATCATGGAAGGCGAAGACTACACCTTCTGGGGGGAGCTGGTCCATCATCCTAAATACGGAGAACAGCTCAAAATCAGTCGCTATGAACGGGCAAAACCCTCTAGCAAGGGCTTAGTGAAGTATTTTTCCAGCGATCATTTCAAGGGAATTGGTCTCAAAACAGCTCAAAAAATCGTCGATCTCTATGGAGAAGACACCATTGATAAAATTCTGGAAGCCCCTGAAAAATTAGAAGACATCACAGGCCTCTCCAAGAAAAACCGCCTGGCTTTTGTGGATAAACTCCGTCAGAATTACGGAACGGAGCGTATTCTCGCCCAACTAGCCAATTATGGCATTCCCAATAAACTAGCCTTTCAAATCCAGGATTTCTACAAGGAAGAAACGCTCCAGATCGTGGAGCAACAGCCCTACCAATTGGTAGAAGACATCCAAGGCATGGGCTTTAAAATCGCGGACCAACTAGCAGAAGAATTGGGCATTGCAAGTGACGCCCCCGAGCGTTTCCGCGCGGGTCTGATTCATAGTCTCTTCAGCTACTCTATCGAGACTGGAAATACCTATATTGAAGCCAAGGACCTCCTGCGCTATAGCATTGACCTTTTGGAATCAGCGCGTCCAGTAGAATTGGATCCTTCCACTGTCGCCCAAGAATTAGGCCACCTCATCGAGGAAGACAAGGTCCAAAACGTGGACACCAAGATCTTTGACAACAGCCTTTTCTTTGCGGAAGAAGGGATTCGCAGTCACATTGGCCGATTGCTGGAAAAAGGAAAGCAGACTTCATTTGACCCTGAGAAAATCAACCAGGCAATTAAAGAGGTTGAAAAAGATCTGGGGATTCACTACGATGCGATTCAAAAAGAGGCGATTCACCAAGCAATTCAAAATAAGGTCTTTATCCTCACTGGGGGACCGGGAACAGGAAAAACCACCGTTATCAATGGGATGATCAGTGTCTATGCCCAACTCCACCAGTTGGATCTGCGGAAGAAAAAAGACTTGCCGATTCTGCTGGCTGCTCCAACGGGACGGGCAGCCCGGCGCATGAATGAGCTGACAGGACTTCCGAGTGCCACCATCCACCGCCATTTGGGGATGACAGGAGATGATGACACCAGCCACTTAGAGGACTATCTGGACGCAGACTTTATCATTGTAGACGAGTTTTCTATGGTCGATACCTGGCTGGCTAATCAATTAGTCAGCAACATCGCAACCGATACCAAACTCTTGATTGTGGGAGATGCCGACCAATTACCATCCGTCAGTCCTGGACAGGTCCTAGCGGATCTCTTGCAGATCCCAAGCATCCCTCAGACCAAGCTCGAACATATTTTCCGTCAGAGTGAAGATTCGACCATTGTCTCACTTGCAGGAGACATTCGCCAGGGCAAGCTTCCTCAAGATTTCACAGAACGAAAAGCCGACCGCTCTTATTTCGAAGCCGGAAGCGAACACATCCCTAAGATGATCGAACAGATCACCTCTGCCGCCCTTCGCAGTCAGATCCCGGCTCGAGATATCCAAGTCTTGGCACCGATGTACAAGGGCCAGGCCGGCATTGACAACATCAATACACTCATGCAAGACCTTCTCAATCCAGCTGTCAAAGATCAGATCGTCTTTGAGACGCCAGACTGCCAATACCGCGATGGAGACAAGGTTATCCATCTGGTCAATGATGCAGAAAGCAATGTCTTTAATGGAGATATTGGCTACATTACCGATCTTCTCCCCGGAAAATATACAGAATCGAAGCAAGATGAATTGACTATCCAATTTGATGGCAATGAAATCGTCTACCCGCGCAATGAATGGTACAAGATTCGCTTAGCCTATGCGATGAGTATTCACAAATCGCAAGGAAGCGAATTTCCTGTGGTGATTTTACCCATTACTAATCAAAGCCACCGGATGTTGCAGCGTAATTTGATCTATACCGCCATCACGCGCTCTAAGAGCAAACTCATCCTCTTAGGAGAATACAGCGCCTTTGATTACGCCACTAAAAATACAGGTACAGCGCGCAAGACCTACTTAGTGGAGCGCTTCAAGGACCTGGACGGAGGCGAAGCCACCACAGACTATTCTTCATCCGTTGCAACGGCTTCTGCTACAGTCGAATCTGCACGAAGCAAGGAAGAAACTGTTGAAACGAAAACAGAGACGTCTAAGCCTACTGTCTATCGACTAACAGAAGACAATCTCCACGCCATCTCGCCTATGATTGGACTAACAGAAGAAGAGATTGCAGCCTTCTTTGATATCAAAAAAGACGACTAGTGAACAGACTAGTTGTCTTTTTCTTCCTCTACCAGAGGCAGTTCAGTATGATCAACAAAGTTGGTCATGGTGACACCCAAGAGGCGGATTCCTGTATTTATCGATTCGATTTCTTGAAAAATGTGACGCGCTGAACGATTGATGCGCTCAGCATCTCGCGTTGGCTCCGTCAAGGTGATCCGCTTAGTCAAGGTGGTAAAGTCTCCATAGCGCACTTTTAAGACCAAGGTCTTTCCTTGCTTACCATGTTTTTCCAGCGATTGGGCCACCTTACTGGACAGATTGGCAATTTCTTCTAAAATATCATCTTCTGCATAAAGGAGCTTGCGGTAGGTCCGCTCTTTTCCGATCGACTTGCGGATGCGATGACTTTTGACAGGGCTATTATGAATCCCTCGCGCCTTTCGAAAGAGATCATAGCCAAATCGCCCAAACCGATCAATCAAAGTCATCTCCGGGATGGCTAAAAGATCCGCGCCAGTATAGACACCCATCTCATGTAGTCTCTCTACTGTCTTCTTTCCTACTCCATGAAATTTGGCAATATCCATTTGGCTCAGGAAATCCTCAGCGTCCTCCGGTAAGACCACCGTTAGGCCACGGGGTTTTTGGTAGTCACTTGCCATCTTGGCCAAAAACTTATTATAAGAAACACCCGCTGAAGCTGTGAGATGCAGCTCTTCCCAGATAGCATGCTGAATCAAGCGGGCGATTTTGACAGCTGATTTGCTCTGGATTTTATTTTCCGTCACATCTAGATAGGCTTCATCAATACTCATGGGCTCAATTAGATCTGTATAACGCTTGAAAATCTCACGGACCTGCTCACCTACTTCTCGGTATTTCTCATAATTTCCAGATATAAAAATGGCTTGAGGACAAAGGTCCAGCGCTTCTTTAGAGCTCATAGCTGAATGAATGCCATATTTCCTTGCTTCATAGTTACAAGTCGAGACAACACCTCTCCCTCCTGACTGACGAGGGTCCTGGCCAATCACGACAGGCTTGCCCTTCAAACTAGGGTTGTCTCTTTCTTCGACGGCAGCAAAAAATGCATCCATATCAATATGAATAATCTTGCGACTGGTATCATTCACTAATGGAAATATCAGCATTTTTCACCCTCCTTTCTTTCTATTATAGGAAGAAAATTTCAGAATTGCAAAAATCGGCTCTCCAGAAAACATGAAAATTGTTGAAAAACTGTGTTTGTTTTCAAAAATATAGTACAGTATCGCAGAGGATTTGAAACTGTATTACAAAAGAATCTGTTGTTTTTCGCAATTCGCCTTTGTGTAACCGATTTCTGTATGGTATACTACTATTGTAAGTGCAACAGATATAGTTGCTAGAAAGACAATAGAGGAAAATAAAAATGGTTGTTAAAACAGTCGTTGAAGCACAAGATATTTTTGACAAAGCCTGGGAAGGCTTCAAAGGTGAAGATTGGAAAGAAAAAGCAAGCGTTTCTCGCTTCGTTCAAGCTAACTACACACCATATGATGGAGATGAAAGCTTCCTAGCTGGTCCAACTGAACGTTCTCTTCACATCAAAAAAATTGTTGAAGAAACGAAAGCTCATTATGAAGAAACTCGTTTCCCATACGATAACCGTCCAACATCTATCGCTGATATCGCAGCTGGATATATCGATAAAGAAAACGAAGTGATCTTCGGTATCCAAAATGATGAATTGTTCAAATTGAACTTTATGCCTCGTGGTGGTATCCGTATGGCGGAAACTACTTTGAAAGAAAATGGATACGAACCAGATCCTACAGTTCATGAAATCTTCACAAAATACGTTACAACTGTAAACGACGGTATCTTCCGCGCTTACACTTCTAACATCCGTCGTGCTCGTCACGCTCACACTGTAACTGGTCTTCCAGATGCATACTCTCGTGGACGTATCATCGGGGTTTATGCTCGTTTGGCTCTTTACGGTGCTGACTACTTGATGGCTGAAAAAGCAAACGACTGGAACTCGATTACTGAAATCGACGAAGAATCAATCCGTCTTCGTGAAGAAGTAAACCTTCAATACCAAGCACTTCAAGAAGTTGTTAAATTGGGTGACCTTTATGGTGTAGACGTACGTCGTCCTGCCTTCGATACAAAAGAAGCAATCCAATGGACAAACATCGCCTTCATGGCTGTCTGCCGTGTGATCAACGGTGCTGCTACTTCTCTTGGACGTGTGCCAATCGTTTTGGATATCTACGCTGAACGTGACTTGGCTCGTGGTACTTACACTGAATCTGAAATCCAAGAATTCGTTGACGATTTCGTTATGAAATTGCGTACTGTTAAATTTGCTCGTACAAAAGCTTACGACCAATTGTACTCAGGTGACCCAACCTTCATCACAACTTCTATGGCTGGTATGGGTAACGACGGACGTCACCGTGTTACTAAGATGGACTTCCGTTTCTTGAACACTTTGGACAACATCGGTAACTCTCCAGAACCAAACTTGACAGTTCTTTGGACTGACAAATTGCCATACAGCTTCCGTCGCTACTGTATGCACATGAGCCACAAACACTCTTCTATCCAATACGAAGGTGTAACTACTATGGCTAAAGACGGATACGGTGAAATGAGCTGTATCTCATGTTGTGTATCTCCACTTGACCCAGAAAATGAAGAACAACGCCACAACATTCAGTACTTCGGTGCTCGTGTAAACGTGCTTAAAGCTCTTCTTACTGGTTTGAACGGTGGTTACGACGACGTTCATAAAGACTACAAAGTATTTGACATCGATCCTATCCGTGACGAAGTTCTTGAATTCGAATCTGTTAAAGCAAACTTCGAAAAATCTCTTGACTGGTTGACAGACACTTACGTAGATGCTTTGAACATCATCCACTACATGACTGATAAGTACAACTACGAAGCTGTTCAAATGGCCTTCTTGCCAACTCACCAACGCGCTAACATGGGATTCGGTATCTGTGGATTCGCTAACACTGTTGATACTTTGTCAGCAATCAAATACGCTACTGTTAAACCAATCCGTGACGAAGATGGCTACATCTACGATTACGAAACAATCGGTGAATACCCACGTTGGGGTGAAGATGACCCACGTTCTAACGAATTGGCAGAATGGTTGATCGAAGCTTACACTACTCGTCTTCGCAGCCACAAACTTTACAAGAACGCTGAAGCAACTGTTTCACTTCTTACCATCACTTCTAACGTTGCATACTCTAAACAAACTGGTAACTCACCAGTCCACAAAGGTGTATACCTCAACGAAGATGGTTCTGTGAACTTGTCTAAACTTGAATTCTTCTCACCAGGTGCTAACCCATCTAACAAAGCTAAAGGTGGATGGTTGCAAAACTTGAACTCACTTGCTAGCCTTGACTTTGGTTATGCAGCTGATGGTATCTCATTGACAACTCAAGTATCACCTCGCGCTCTTGGTAAAACTCGTGACGAACAAGTTGATAACTTGGTAACAATCCTTGATGGTTACTTCGAAAACGGTGGACAACACGTTAACTTGAACGTTATGGACTTGAACGATGTTTACGAAAAGATCATGTCAGGTGAAGACGTAATCGTACGTATCTCTGGATACTGTGTAAACACTAAATACCTCACTCCAGAACAAAAAACTGAATTGACACAACGTGTCTTCCACGAAGTTCTTTCAATGGATGATGCATTGAGCTAAGATTCAAATAGGTCTTAAAAACCAGTCGGAAACGGCTGGTTTTTTCATCCCCATCGCAAGAGTATTCTGAATTTTAAAAGAGTTTAAGAGCCTACCATATAGGGTTTGACAGCGCTTTCTCCAAGTGTTATAGTAGAGCTGTAAATAAGATAGAAGGGGTGATCCTATGTTTTTAACATTTATTTTCGCTATTATTTGGCTCTTTATCCTGATTGCACTGATCTTTTTAGCAACCCTTCTCGTCCAGGATAGCACCGTGCAGCACCACCACCCGAGTTAACGAATGATAAACCTAAACAATAGCTATTCTAAACGAATTCAGAAAGGATAAGAAACAAACTAGAATTGTCAGATTTTAGTTCTGTCTCTCGTCCTTTTTTGCTATAATAGAAACAGATTATTTAGTAAGAAGGAAATTATGGAAGAGTCAAAACAGATCAACCAAGTGATCGACGTCCTGATGTTAGCTGGAACCCTCCTTATAGAGAGCGGTTCTGAGATTCACCGGGTCGAAGATACCATGATCCGGATCGCCCATTCACAGGGAATCGTCGATTGCAATGTTTTAGCGATGCCAGTCGCTATTTTCTTTTCAATTGAGAACGCCAATGTCACGCGCATGAAACGGATCTTGCGGACCAATTACAATATCGAAAAAGTCTGTGATGTCAACCAGATCTCTCGTCAACTAGTCTCTGGAGAGATGGATCTCGAGCACGCTTACCAGGCCCTGAGCGAGTTGAAAAAAAAGCGTGTTCCTTATACCAATCTCCAGTTGACCATTGCGGCAACCCTCAGTGCGCCTTTCTTCTCCATCATGTTTGGAGGAAATTTCTACGATGCCATTGGAGCGGGCATTGCAACTGTCTTTGCCTTTGCTTTTTCACTTGTCGTTGAGAAATACGTTCACATTCCTTTTGCCACTGCCTTTGCGGCCGCCTTTGTCTTTGGTTTTTTAGCCCATATCTGGACGCGCTATAGTGGTTTTCCTTCCAACACCGATCTCATTATCGCAGGCTGTGTCATGCCCTTCGTTCCTGGAATCGCTATGACCAATGCCGTCCGAGATCTCATGAATTACCACCTCAACTCTGGGATGAGCAAACTCTTTGAGACTCTCCTCATTACTCTTGCCCTTGGTGCCGGTACAACCGTTGCCCTTGTCCTTATGAAATAAAATCATGAACCTAACTGAATTTTTAATCCAAGCGGTGGCCAGTTTGATTGCCATCATCACCTTTTTAATCGTCCTAAATGTGCAGCGCTCCATGCTGATTCCTGGAGGAATCTTAGGGATGGGCATCTGGCTACTATACTATATTCTAAAAGGTCCTACCAATGTTATCGTAGCAACCTTTATCGCCGCTATTGTGGGATCCTGCATTAGTCAGATTTTAAGTATCGTTCTCAAGACGCCTGTCGTGGTCTTTATGCTGTCCATTCTCGCCCCTTTGGTTCCTGGATATATTTCCTATCGGACCACTTCCTTCTTTGTCAGTGGCCAATATCGACAGGCAGTAACCAGCGTGACACTGGTTGTTATCCTGGCCTTGGTCATCTCCATCGGGATGGCTAGCGGATCTGTCGTCTTGAAACTTTACCATTCCTACCAACGCTATCAAAAAAGAAAAATGACCAATGCCAACTAGCATATGTCATGTTGGTGACAAAGTCTTCTTAAAAACTTTCCTTAGGTCCAAAAATCCCGAGTGCTAGAAACACTATTGTTTCTAGCACTTTTCTCACAGCAGAAAGTTTTTGTATTTTCTTGATTCATTTTAAAAATTGGAACTCATTTTTATTTTTTTGAAGAATCGCTTCACTTATCTTAAAATAGTTTTTCTCCATTCAAACTAATGCAAAATAATATTGGTTTTTTAATTTCTATAAGTGTCATCGCTTGCATTTTTCCTTAAAAGGGATACAATGATAGTAAGAAAGCAAATCCTTTAAAGTATGCGAGGTGCTGTATGATGATAAACAAGTATATCAAGTATCTTCCTTATATGATTCTAGGAGCCCTCTCCTCCTATCTATTAGCGACTGATTATGCCCGCAATTCATTTGACTTGTTCTATCTGACCTTGAACTTTATGATTGTGGACATCGCTATACTCGTCTTCTACGAAAAAGTTCTAAAAGATAAATGCAAAGAACTCTTCATACGGGTCATGAGCAACCCTAAAAAAGATAGCTAAGCATAAGAGTTGAAAAGTCATCTGAGGATGGCTTTTTCTTATAGATTCTTTATTTTTTCTTTGAAACATTGCAAAATCGGTCCCGAGAATGATTTCCTTGCTGATCTAGTTTTTTCAAGGGAGTTTTACCCTTAAATATGGTAAAATAGTAACGAAATATACTAGTAGATATCAAATAAAAAAGAGGTTAAGAATGACAATTGGGATTGATAAGATTGGTTTTGCGACGAGCCCCTATGTCTTGCGTTTAGAAGATTTGGCTGCTGCTCGTGATACTGATCCCGAAAAACTGAGCAAGGGTCTTCTCTTAAAAGAACAAAGTGTTGCACCGATCACAGAAGACATCGTCACACTGGCTGCAACTGCTGCAGATGATATTTTGACAGATGAAGACAAACAAGCGATCGATATGGTGATTCTTGCGACGGAATCTGGGATTGACCAGAGTAAGGCCGCTGCTGTTTTTGTCCATGGTTTACTAGACATCCAGCCTTTTGCCCGCTCTTTTGAGATGAAAGAAGCTTGCTATGCTGCAACTGCTGCTTTGGATTATGCTAAACTCCATGTTGAAAAATCCCCGCATAGTAAGGTCTTGGTCATTGCCAGTGACATTGCTAAATATGGAATTGGAACTCCTGGTGAACCGACACAAGGGGCTGGAGCGGTTGCCATGCTGATCAGCCAAAATCCTCGTATTCTATCTTTTAACGATGATAATGTTGCCAAAACACGCGATGTGATGGATTTTTGGCGTCCAAATTATGCGACAACTCCCTTCGTGAATGGGATTTATTCAACGCAACAATATCTAGATTCTCTGAAAACAACCTGGGCAGAATACCAGAAACGGACTGGCCTTACCTTGACAGACTTTGCAGCCGTCTGCTTCCACTTGCCTTATCCGAAATTAGCTCTCAAGGGCTTGAAAAAAATCTTGGATAAGTCAGTATCAGAAGAGAAAAAAGATCAATTACAATACAATTTTGATCAATCGATTCTATACAGCCAACGCGTAGGAAATATCTACACTGGATCTCTTTTCTTAGGCTTGCTGTCACTACTGGAAAATCGTCCCCAACTCAAAGCCGGGGACCGAATCGCCATCTTTAGCTATGGAAGTGGAGCAGTTTCTGAGATCTTTAGTGCCAATCTCGTTCCTGGTTTTGAGCAACTCCTAGATCACAAACGTATGGACAAACTAGATCAACGGACGGTTCTTAGTGTTGCTGACTACGAACGACTCTTTTATGAGGAAGTAGATCTAGATCCTAGTGGCAATCAAGTGTTTGAGCCTGCTACGCTTCAAACTTATGCTTTGACAGAGATCAAGGAACACCAACGCACTTACCAGAAAGTAGAAAAATAATGGCACGATTACCAGGTTTTGCAAAACTTTCGCCCACTGAACGCATAGAGGCCTTACTGAAGGAAGGCCTCTTAACTTGGGATGAAGCACAGATCTTAAAAGAACAAAAGGGACTCCCCCTCTCTATTGCAGATCAACTGACGGAAAATGTCTTGTCGACCTTTGATCTGCCTTTTAGCCTCGCTCCTTATTTTCTGATCAATGGTCGTGACTATGTCCTTCCTATGGTCACAGAAGAGCCTTCCGTAGTTGCTGCAACCAGCTTTGCAGCCAAACTCATCCAACGTTCGGGCGGTTTCACCACCCAAGTGCACCAACGCCAAATGATCGGTGAGATTGCTCTGACAGATGTTAAGGATGTGGAAATGGCTAGCAAGCGCATCCTAGAAGACAAGGAAACTCTTCTTCAGCTAGCTAATGAAGCCTATCCTTCTATCGTCAAGCGTGGAGGCGGAGCAAGGGATCTTTGGGTCGAAAACAAGGGGGACTTTCTCATTGTCTACTTGGCTGTCGATCCTAAAGAGGCCATGGGGGCCAATATGCTCAACACCATGCTGGAAGCGCTGACCGATCGCATCCAAGAACTCTCTAGTGGTCAGGCCTTAATGGCGATTTTATCCAACTTGGCCACGCGCTCTTTGGTGAGTGCACGGTGCACTATCGATTTTAAAGCACTGAGTCGAAATCCTGAGGAAGCCATTGAGATTGCTCACCGGATGGAGCTAGCTAGCCAACTGGCTCAAGTGGATCCTTACCGTGCAGCCACTCATAACAAGGGAATTTTTAACGGGATTGATGCCCTGGTCCTTGCGACAGGTAATGACTGGCGGGCCATCGAAGCAGGAGCCCATGCCTATGCTGCACAAAGTGGTTCTTACAAGGGTTTGAGTCACTGGACAAGTCAGCCGGAAGAGAAAAAACTCTATGGAGAGATCACCCTACCAATGCCGGTTGCGACAAAAGGAGGCTCGATTGGCCTCAACCCTACGGTTCAAGTCAGCCACCGTTTACTAGGAGAACCTTCTGCTATCGAATTAGCCAGTATCATCGCTTCGCTCGGTTTGGCGCAGAATTTCGCTGCCTTGAAAGCCTTAGTGACTACAGGGATCCAAGCAGGACATATGAAACTCCAAGCACGCTCTCTAGCCCTGCTAGCAGGAGCCAAGGAAGAGGAAGTTCCCCGTCTGGTCAGCCAACTCCTTGAAAACAAACCCTTCAATTTAGAAAAAGCAAAAACACTCTTACAAGAATTGAGAAAATGAAAGAACTAAGACGCACGTCTTAGTTCTTTTGTGTTTGAAAAATTTGCCTTATTGTTTTAAAAATGGCAAATCGGGCTCTTTCTTGGTATAGAGCACCACTTCGATAAAGGTCCCTACTTGGACGGCAAAGAGCAGTCCGACGAGAAGATTAATCCGATGGTCTGTTTCATAAAATGGAGAATTCCATAAGAAGTGATTGGCTACTGTCGAGACAACACACCAGAGTCCAAAGAGTTTTTCCTTTTGCTGGGTCACTTGAGACAACAAGAGGAAGACACCAACGGATACAACAGCTGTATAGAGGGCGTGTGAAGCTAACCCACCAGAAATACGATTAATGGCCTCAGTAACGGCGGCTAATTGGCTAGTTTTTGTTTGGCGGGCAACGTACCCTAAGTCCTCAATGATTTGAAAACCAAAGCCAGAGCCCAAGCCGGCAATTAGAATTGCTTTTAGATCTTTTTTGCCAACCATCAAAACTACCCAAAAGGCAACTAGAGCCTTAAAGAATTCCTCTGAGAATGGGGCTGTCAAGGCATCGGTCCACTTGTTAAAGACAGTGGCATCCTTGATCACATGGCTATTCATAATATCGATCAAGCTATTACCTGAAAAGCTCAACCAGCCTGCTACGAAGGCACCCCCAAACATAGCAATCCATAAGAGATAGTTTGGGACAGACAACTGCTTGGCCAATCGTTTTGAAAAGAGATAGAGTGGGATAATAATAGCAGCTAAAACAGACAAGTTCAAGACCAAGTCTCTGCCTGCAGACTGGCTAAATTCTTGTTGAGAAAGATGACCGAGTTCAAACTCCAAGCCAATTCCTGCAAATAATAGAAAGAGATAGATCGAGACTCTTTGAATTTTAGTCATCTTGTTTTCCTCCCTTTTGTTTCTTTGAGCGAATTAGATAGATCACAATCGCTAGAAGGGTTGCTCCGAACAAGCCTGCTGCTAAAATGTAATCATAGTCAAAATCAACGAGATCAATTTTCTCTTCATAAGCAGCATCTTCTTCGTCATCTAGATCTTGCAGAGCACTTTTTCCGTGTTCATCTGCTACCTTTTGTTCTGCTTCTTTTCTAATTTCTTGCAAGCGTTCAAAGGTTTTCTCAGCTCTCGCTATTCCTTCCTCTGTTGCCTTCTTACTTGCTTCTTCAGGCTGAGAAGCAAGGGCAATTTGTTCCTGATCACTCAGATCTTGTTCAACCATCCACTGAGATTCCAATCGTTCCATTTCAGTACGAATCGCCCCATCTTCGAATAAATCAGGATACTTGGCTACAAGGTCATTGATTCTTGAAATGGTCCAATACCAGGAGCGGTCATTGTAATGATCGCCTAATTCTTGGTAGGCTTGATAGGTGTTGAGAATATTGCCATAGTACGGTAGGTATGGAGCATTTCGTGGACTACCCATCGACAGCCACATGGTGCCCCCACCCGCACTCGCTGGGACATCGTCTTTCAGTTGGAAAATATGGGCCTCCATGACATTTGGATTGGAAATAGGGTATTTATAAACCGCATCAAACTCTCCTTTTTTCGGAATGCCTTTTCCATCCAGCTCCATTTGATCCTGTGGTTTATATTTGGTTCCTTCCAAACGATTGCGTTGCAGATTCATGGCATCGCGGAGGGTTAATTTTCGATCGGTTGTATGAAGAAGGTCAAAGGACGCATCGTCATATTTAACAGGAGAGCTTGGGTCTAGAGATTTGATCCCCGACCAAACCCGCGAGCGATCTGCTTCTTGCAAAGGCGGATTATAGGATTGAGAAACGTGGAATTTTCCGTCCACTTCCTTATAGCTATTGGCTTCTTTGGCGACTTTTTCAAGATCTTTTGAAGCGATCGTGCGTTCGGTATCCGACAGATCTACATGCCCTAAGAAGAAGGTATTTGGAAAGACCGCAAACCGATCCTCTGGGAAGAGAATCGCTGCATATTGGTGACCAGATAGGATTTCCATATACCAGACGCCTTCTTTATCGGCAATGGTCACAATATTTCCTTCTGCAGCGCCTTTTTCTTCGACGATTTTAGCAATGAGTTCAACCCCTTCTCTTGCGGTTTTCACACTTGGGAGAACGATACTGGTCAAGCCCGATTCTGCGAGGCCATCCTTGACATAGGGATCCACCTTTTGGATCTTGTCATTTGCTGAAGCAGATACAGTGGCAGAAATGGAAACCCCATATTCGTTGAATCCTGCTTCGTCAAAAATCCCTTGTTCAGGGGTGACATCTGGGACCGCTGTATACTTATAGCTAATCTCAGGCAAGGGATATTGAAAACCGTTGGCAGCATCTTCAAAGATGGCTCCTTTTTTATTGTAGACACGCTCTCTAACCACAAAATTTTTATTATGGTTGGGCTCTAAATCTTCGGTACGCCCTACCAAGGTCGAACCGTCGGCAGTCAATTTCTTCCCGATGATGAACCCTGTACAAGCCTCAACAGGTTGAGCAATCAACAAAAGCGGAAGCAAGGCTGCTACAGCTGATCGAAAATAGTGCTTCTTCATCCTAAACTCCTTTTTAAAAATGTTTTTCCTTATTTAGTATACTCTTTTACAAGCCTGTTTTGCAAGCGATTCCAGCAACCGTAAACGATTCGTAAACTATCAGAATTTTTGAGGAGAACACTTTTTCAAAAAAAATAAAAAATTGGCTTATTTTGCCAATCCTAAACGAATAGGATCTAATTTTTAAGTAAAATAAGTTAAGTGATTCTTCAAAGAACTATAAAAGAGTTCTAATTTTCAAAATGAATCATAATATACGAAAACTTTCCGCCGAGAGAAAAGTGCCTGAAACGTTTTTGTTTCAGGCACTCGGGAGTTTTGAAACCTTAGGTTCAAAACTAAGTCATGGAACTTCGTAGAAGTTCGCT
>NZ_JUPI01000123.1 GCF_001074805.1 Streptococcus parasanguinis
GAGCCCACTCAACCACTGCGTCTTGCCCGACAATCCAAAGACAATTGAGAGGCTAGGACTTTTGTCCCAGCCTCTTTACTTCTCAAAAACTACCTCTTGATGGGCAAAACGTGCCACTTACTGAAAAGCCCTTGTTTTGTTTTCAACAGCTGTTATAATGGTACTATCAAAACGTTGGGAAAGGAGTTTTATGAAAGTTAGAATCGAATTGGATCCATCAATGGACGAGCCTGAGATCTTGATTCGAGCCCCGCGCTTGACCCCGGAGTTGACCCAGCTGCAAGAGAGAATCCTAGAACAAAAAGTCGCTCCATTAGCCTTCTACAAGGATCGAAGTGAGTATTTTCTAGATGTAGCATCGATCCTCTTTTTTGAGACGGATGGGGAGAAGATTTTTGGACACACTAAGGATGAGGCCTATGAGGTCAAGCAGAAGCTCTATGAGTTGGAGGAGCTGCTTCCCATCGCCTTTTGTCGGATTTCCAAATCCACCATTGTCAACGCAAAGCAGATCTACTCTCTGGAAAAGTCTTTTTCAGGGACCAGCACGGTCAATTTCTACCAGACCCATAAGCAGGTCCACGTGTCTAGACGCTACTATCAACTCTTAAAAGAACGACTAAATGAAATGAGGTAATATTATGAGAAAAAAATTAATCGGAGTATTCTTAATCCTATTAGCAGCCTTACTCCTCTTACAAGGCTATTTTGTAAAATGGGACATCAGCATCTGGACCTTAGCTTGGGTCACCTTGCTTGCAGTCCTGTCCCTCTCTAGTTTCTTGAAACGCCATTTTGGTTGGGGCTTCATCTATGGACTTTTAGCTCTCTTTTGTCTCAATGGGCAATACCATTTCCTTCCGGTGTCCAATTCGGTTGTTATCCTTTCTTCAATTCTCGCTGTGATTGGACTTAACATCTTGTTCAAACCCTCTAAGAAAACAAAAGCCCGCCTAGCTTCCTATTCTGCTGGGTCCATGAGTAAGTCTGATGGCAATGACATCGATGTCACTTTTTCCACAGTGACAAAATATCTCAATGACCAACACTTTACCCACGGAAGTGCAGATGTGAGTATGGGAGAAGCATCGGTTTATTTTGACAATTGCCACATCGAAGGTCCTTCTGCTCAGTTTGTTGTCGATGTTTCCCTTGGAAGTTTGAGCCTCTATGTGCCAAGTGATTGGCGCGTCCATGTTAATGTGGATAATTCCCTTTCAGCGATCCAGCATCAGGAAAATCCAAGTGCTCTCACTAGCAAGGATTTCTACATTACGGGCGATGTTTCCTTAGGAAATCTGGAAATTATCTATGTAGGTACGAATTCGTTTTCTTAAGCCAGAAATGAAAAACTTTGTCCAAAAGCTTGCCAAGAGAGATTTTTTTTGGTAATATAGTACGGTATGTGGTGCTAGCACATCCGTTATATTAGATCTAATAGGAGGAAACACAGAAATGGCTAAAGTATGTTATTTCACAGGTCGTAAGACTGTATCAGGTAACAACCGTTCACACGCTATGAACCAAACAAAACGTGCCGTAAAACCAAACCTTCAAAAAGTAACTGTCCTTATCGATGGTAAACCTAAAAAAGTTTGGGCTTCAGCTCGTGCATTGAAATCTGGTAAAGTAGAACGCGTTTAATAAAGAAAGAAGGCTGGGCATAAAGTGTCCAGCCTTCGCTTTTGATAGGAATAGTAGCATGACGCAGTGGTTGATTGGAACTACTCATGTTTGAAACATTCGTACTTCCTAATCAACTGTGCAGGGGTGAGGAAATGAACTCTTTTGAACGAATCGGAGTTCTTTCCCACTCCCTTTTCTTTTTCTCCAGAGACAGCTGTCACAGCGGGAGAAGAATAGTCCCTACCCTTTTACAGTTGACCTCTTTTATGGTAAAATAGAATATAAAATACTTTTGAGGTAGAAATTATGACAGTAAAAATCAATACAAAGGACGGTCAAATTGAATTGACTGATGAGGTTATCGCAACTGTTGTAGGCGGTGCTGCTACTGAGATCTTCGGTGTGGTTGGAATGGCCAGCAAAAATGCGATCAAAGATAATTTCCAAGCCCTCCTAGGGAAAGAAAACTTCTCTAAAGGTGTTGTTGTCAAAACAACGGAAGCAGGAACTATCGCAGTTGATGTTTACACTGTTTTGAGCTATGGAACAAAAATTAGCGAAGTCTCAAAAAATATTCAAGAACGTGTGAAATTTAGTTTGGAAAATCAACTTGGAATCACTACGGATACTGTGAATGTCTATATTCAAAATATCAAGATTGTGGGAGAATAATCGTGGCTAATATTACTACAAGTTTATTTCAAGAAATGGTTCAAGCGGGGGCTACGCGCTTAAATAAACAAGCGGAATATGTAAACTCTTTGAACGTCTTTCCTGTACCAGATGGAGATACAGGGACTAATATGGGAATGACCATCGAAAATGGGGCCAAAGAAGTATCGGACCGTTCTGCTTCAACTGTTGGAGAAGCAGCAGGGATCTTCGCTAAAGGTCTCTTGATGGGTGCGCGTGGGAACTCAGGAGTTATCACTTCTCAATTGTTCCGCGGATTTTCTCAAAGTGTCAAAGACAAAGAAGAATTGGATGGAGCAGCACTTGCAGCAGCCTTTCAGTCTGGTGTAGAAGTCGCTTATAAAGCCGTTATGAAGCCGGTTGAAGGTACCATTTTGACTGTTTCTCGTGGGGCAGCCATCGGTGCCAAGAAAAAAGCAGAATCTACCAATGATGCAGTAGAAGTCATGCGTGCAGCTCTTGAAGGTGCTAAAACAGCTCTTGCCAAGACTCCAGATATGTTGCCGGTCTTGAAAGAAGTTGGTGTGGTAGACTCTGGTGGTCAAGGTTTGGTATTCATCTATGAAGGATTCTTGTCAGCCTTGACAGGAGAATTCATCGCTTCTGAAGAGTTCCAAGCAACACCTGCAACCATGTCAGAAATGATCAATGCAGAACACCACAAGTCAGTCGCTGGCCATGTCGCAACTGAAGACATCAAGTTTGGTTACTGTACAGAAATCATGGTCGCTTTGAAACAAGGTCCAACTTATGTCAAAGACTTCGATTACGATGAATTCCGTAACTATTTGAACAACCTTGGGGATTCCCTATTGGTGGTGAATGACGATGAGATTGTTAAAGTTCACGTCCATACAGAAGATCCAGGTCTTGTCATGCAAGAAGGTCTTAAATACGGAAGCTTGGTGAAAGTGAAAGTTGACAACATGCGTAACCAACACGAAGCGCAAGTTGAAAAAGAAGAGCGTCAAGCGAAACCAGTTGAAGAAAAAGAATATGCCATTATCGCAGTCGTTGCGGGTGATGGATTGGCTGATATCTTTAAAGCGCAAGGGGTGGATTACATCATCTCTGGCGGTCAAACCATGAACCCATCAACAGAAGACTTTGTCAAAGCTGTTGAAGAGTTGAATGCGCGCAACATCATTATCTTGCCAAACAACAAAAATATCTTGATGGCCGCTCAATCTGCAGCAGAAGTGATTGATCAACCAGCAGCAGTTGTAGAGACCAAGACCATCCCTCAAGGATTGACCAGTCTTCTTGCCTTTGATGAAAGCAAATCGATCGAAGAAAACTACGAACGAATGAGCGCTTCATTGGGTGATGTTGTGTCTGGTAGTGTGACGACAGCGGTTCGCGATACCACTATCGACGGCCTTGAAATCCATGAAAATGACAATCTTGGAATGGTCGATGGTAAGATCGTCGTTTCAAACCCAGATATGATGGCAACCTTGGAAGAAACATTCGCTCATATGTTGGACGAAGATAGTGAAATTGTGACCATCTATGTCGGTGAAGACGGCAGTGAGGAGTTGGCAAACGAATTAGCTCAAGCCCTTGCTGAGAAGTATGAGGATGTAGAAGTGGAAATCCACCAAGGTGGCCAACCAGTCTACCCATACTTGTTTAGTGTAGAATAATTGAACAGAAGGTTCCTTTCGGAACCTTTTTTTGTAGATAGAAAAAGGAGGAGATTCCCTATGAAATCGGAGTGATTTGGAGAATTTGAGACGGAAGTGAATCCTCCATTGAGGCTTTATTAGTGGAGAAAAGGGGACTTTGCAAAAAGTATCAAATTCATCAGTTTTTTATTCAAAATGAAGGGCTTGAAATGAGGGGGAAATGGTTTGAAAAGTGGAGTTTTTAGACAAGAAAGACGCGATATGTTATACTGATAACAGTATGTGAAAGGAGAGTTATAAAAATGAAGAAATTTTTTGTAACCCTTGGGCTAGCCATTTTGGTATTGACTGGTTGTTCGCAATCCCAAACAAAGAAAACAACACCCGCTAGCTCTTCTAGCAGTTCCTCTGTTAAAAAAGAAGTAAAAAATGAAGAAAAAACCACAACCTTAGTTGGAGATATCAAGGGAACAAAACACCGGGATATCATCAAATCAAAGGGAGATAAGGTTGAAAACCTTCGTATCGAAGTGACAGCTGATCTACCCCAACAACTTGGGACTATCGCAGCAGAGAAGTCACCTGAAGAACTCACAGCAGCCATTCAAGCTTTGTTGGAACAAAATGAAGACTACAAGAAGTTAAAAAACGTTCCTGGTTTTAGCTTGGAATATAGTGTTACACCAGAGAAGAAATTGCTCTCAACCAGTGTGATTGACCTCAACCAAATTGATACCAAGTCTCTAGAAGAAATTTCTTACTTCAAAGATGCTGGTCTCAATGACTTGAAGAATATGAAGGCGGATGCCTTGATCAAGGCCTTGAAATTGCATGGCATGAAAGAAGAAGGCCAGTAAGAAGAATAGAAAAGTCGAGTGAAGCCACTTGGCTTTTTTTAGTGACTTTTGTCATGTGAGCGAGTGACAAAATCATCTAGTGGCCGTTATTTTCTTTTCATATAATAAAGTCAGAAAGTAAGAGGAAAGAAAAATGAAACAATGGTTATTTAAGGTGTTTACGTTAACAGTGGTTGGAATGGTCGTCTATTTGATCTTTTCAAAGAATGATAGCCTCTATTACCATTTTCCTTGGGAATTATTTGCTGGGCTTGGCATCATGAGCTGGGCGGTTCAAGAGGGATTGAAAATGCTCAAGGCTGTTAAAAAGGAAATGGAGCAATGAAAAAAACGGGAGTGACCGTGGTTGTTTTTGTCATCATTCCAGCTGGTCAAGCCTGGTTGAAAGGAGAGTATCATGAGTGTCATTAGAGTAGAAAACTTGAAAAAAAGGATCAAAGGAAAAGTGATTCTAGAAGATCTTTCTTTTGCGGTTGAACGGGGGGATTGTCTGGCCTTAATCGGGCCTAACGGAGCAGGGAAGACGACCTTGATGAATTGCCTCCTAGGGGATAGGAAGGTGACTTCTGGAATCATTGAAGTAGAAGGGAAGGCTCCTGGTCATCCTCGATTAAAGGCTAGTGTCTCTTATCTCCCTCAAGAGAATGCCGTCGTTCAAAAGTTAACTGTTCAGGAACTGATCAACTTCTTTCGCTCCATTTATCCCAATCCCTTAACGGTCAATGAAATCGATGAGCTATTGCGTTTTAGTCTAGAACAAAAGAAACAATTGGCCAGTAAGCTGTCTGGTGGGCAAAAACGTCTCCTATCCTTTGTTCTAACCTTGATTGGTCGTCCGAGTCTTTTGTTTTTGGATGAGCCAACGGCTGGAATGGATACGTCTACTCGCCAACGCTTTTGGGAGATTGTCGGGGATTTAAAGGAACAAGGCGTCACTATTGTCTATTCTTCCCATTACATTGAGGAAGTAGAGCATACAGCTGACCGGATCCTGGTCTTGCACCAGGGACGTTTGCTTCGAGATACGACTCCTCTCGCTATGAGAAGTGAAGAGGTAGAAAAACATTTTACCCTGCCTTTGCGATACCAAGCTCTAGTGGTAGGGATGGACGGAATTGGTCAAGTGACGGTCAAACCTGATGCCCTTCAAGTTGTGACAGGCGATGCCAATCGCTTGTGGAGGCAATTGCAAGAAGAAGGCTGTTCGATCCAAGAGATCGAAGTGACCAATCGAAGTTTATTGGATTCTATTTTTGAAAATACAAAGGAAGTAGGTAGAGAAGATGAAACGCATGAAAGCTCTTGGCGTGGTTGAGTGGCATTTGACCAGACGTCAAGCCATTTATTACTTGTTATCAATTGGGATGCCCACGGCTTTTTATCTCTTCTTTTCAGGGATGTACCAGGACACACCAGGGGCACCTGCTCACTTTATGAGGGATTATCTCCTCTCCATGACGGCTTTTTCCATGATGTCTACGGCTATCTTTTCTTTTCCAACCGTTCTTGAAACCGATCGACTCAACAATTGGCAAAAAGTCTTGCGTCATACTCCCGTATCTATGGTAGAATATTATCTAATAAAGGTTGTCGGTCTCTTTGTCGACTTTCTCCTATCCATTGTAGTGGTCTTTACCGTGGGTCATGTAGTGCGTCATGTGAACATGTCTATACAGGATTGGGTCTTAGCGGCCTTCCTTCTCATCCTAGGAAGCCTGGCTTTTGTAGCTATCGGTCTGGTCTTGACCCTGCTTCCTTCTAGTCAATTGATGTCGGTTGCGGGCAATCTCCTCTATATGGGACTGGCTGTTATGGGTGGCCTATGGATGCCTATTAGCCTCTTTCCAGAATGGATGCAAGCCATTGGCAAGTGCCTGCCAACCTATCAATTGATGGAACTGATCAAGACCTTTTTAAACAAGGGACAGGTCAATGTCTTTGCTAGTCTTTATTTAACTTTGTTTACCCTGGTCTTGTTTACCCTTGTCATCGTCTATCGTCGTCATTCTGAGGTTCGTGCATGATTGAAAAACTCAAGCGTATTCATTATATGTTTTACGCTAGCCTAGTCTTTATGGGATTCCCATTTATCTCTATTTTATTGGGTGAGGTTCCCTACTGGCACTTCTTTTTAGCCCTCTTGTTTATTGCTTCCTATCTAGGAATCTTGATTACTGAAAACAAAAAGCTGATCTGGATTTGTTGGCTGTACCTCCTAGCCTATGTAGCAGGAAATACTCTTTTTATTAACGCCAACTATTTTTGGTTTTATTTCTTCATCAGTAACCTGTTAGTCTATCACTTTGAGATTCGCAATTTTCGCTCTCCTTATCTTTGGACAGTTTTTCTATCGCAATTCCTACTTTTTGGAGTTATCTTTTTCAAACAGAATGCGATGGAGTATGAATGGGTATTTTTAATCATCATTTTCTTTTTTACCCATGCCATGACCTACGGCATGATCCGGATTCGGATGATGGAAGAGTTGAAAGCTGACCATGCCAAGCAAAATGCCCAGATCAATCTCTTGCTGGCAGAAAACGAGCGCCATCGGATTGGCCGTGATCTACATGACAGTCTGGGCCACACCTTTGCTATGCTCAGTGTCAAGGCAGACCTGGCTGATCAATTCTTAGCATTGGGTCAGGTTGAGAAGGCGCAGGAGCAGGTCCAAGAGATTCAAGCCATTAGTCAAGAGTCCATGCACCAAGTCCGAGAGATTGTGGAGAACTTGAAGCAGCGAACCCTGGCAAGAGAGCTGGAAACCGTCAAGCAAATGCTGGAAGTAGCTCAAGTCAAAGTAGAGATTCAAAACGAGCTCGATAGAGCTAGCATCTCGCCGGTCCTAGAGTCTGCTCTGGCCATGGTGTCTCTGGAACTAGCCACCAATATGATCAAACATGCCAAAGCGACGCAAGCCCTTCTCACTTATCGCTCCACCGAAACAGGGGTGGAAATGGTCGCAGAAGACAATGGTATCGGCTTTGATAAGGTCTCCGATAAGGACCTGCACTCGATCCGCGAACGGATTGCCTTGTTGGGAGGAGAGCTGGATATCAGTCATCAATACAAGCCGACCCGGATAGAAATACGGATCCCCTATCAAGAAAGGAAATAAAATGCGCTTATTAGTTGCAGAAGACCAAAGTATGTTGCGCGATGCCCTTTGCCAGCTCTTGCTTTTGCAAGAGGATGTAGAAGAAGTCTTGCAGGCTGAAAATGGGCAAGAAGCCATTCGCTTACTCGAAACCCATCCAGTTGATATTGCTATTTTAGATATTGAGATGCCCATCAAAACAGGGCTAGAAGTGTTGGAATGGGCCAAAAGTCAACAACCCCAGCTTAAGGTTGTCATCGTTACCACCTTTAAGAGACCGGGTTATTTTGAGCGGGCCCTCAAGGCCGGAGTCGATGCCTATGTTCTAAAAGAGCGACGCATCACGGACTTGATGGGGACCCTGCATACAGTTTTGTCAGGGCAAAAAGAATATTCTCCTGAATTAATGGAGGGAATCCTAACCCATCCCAATCCTCTAAGCTCTCAGGAGCAAGCGGTCCTAAAAGAAGTTGCAAAGGGAGCTTCTAATCAAGAAATTGCTGATCGTTTATTTCTCTCTAACGGGACTATCCGCAATTATATGTCGGCTATTCTGACCAAGTTGAATGCAGAGAACCGGACCGAGGCGGCGAAGATCGCCCAAGAAAAGGGATGGCTATAAGCAAGCAAAGTTTCTAGGATTCCTAGAGACTTTTTTTGTGATAGACTTAGCAATTCTAGAGAAACTCTCATTATTCGGATTTGGATAGAAAATTCAGAAAATTTACTATTTTTCCTTGAAATATTTCCTAAAAATGGTATGATAGTAGCATGCTCATTTGAGAAACAAAGTACTGGAAAGGAGAGACATGGAGAAAATTACCTTAGAAACTGCGAAAACCGGTTCAGAACTTGTCCTTGAAACCCTGCGTGATTTGGGAATCGATACGATTTTTGGTTATCCTGGTGGAGCCGTTTTGCCTTTATACGATGCTATTTATAGCTTTAAAGGTATCAAGCATATTCTTGGACGACACGAACAAGGATGCTTGCATGAAGCTGAAGGCTATGCCAAATCAACTGGGAAGTTGGGTGTCGCAGTCGTCACGAGTGGACCGGGGGCTACCAATGCTATTACAGGGATTGCGGATGCCATGAGCGACAGTGTACCTTTATTGGTCTTTACTGGACAAGTTAATCGCGCTGGAATCGGGAAAGACGCCTTCCAAGAAGCGGATATTGTGGGAATTACCATGCCCATTACCAAGTACAATTATCAAGTACGTGAGACGGCAGACCTTCCGCGGATTATTACAGAAGCTGTCCATATCGCGACTACAGGTCGTCCAGGTCCTGTCGTCATTGACCTACCGAAAGACGTCTCTGCTATAGAGACAGATTTCATCTATGAACCAAGTGTGAAGCTTCCAAGCTACCAGCCAACCATTGAACCAAATGAATTGCAAATCAAAAAGATTTTGAAGCAATTGAGTAAGGCTAAAAAACCAGTTCTTCTTGTTGGTGGTGGGGTAAGTTACGCTGGAGCTGCAAAAGAGTTGCTTGCTTTTGCAGAGCGCTATCAGATTCCAGTAGTGACCAGTCTTTTAGGTCAAGGAACGATTGCGACCAGTCATCCTCTTTTCCTAGGAATGGGAGGAATGCACGGATCCTTCGCTGCTAACATTGCCATGACAGAGACGGATTTCATGATTAGTGTTGGTTGTCGATTTGATGACCGTTTAACAGGTAATCCAAAAACTTTCGCTAAGAATGCTAAGGTTGCCCACATTGATATTGATCCTGCAGAGATTGGCAAAATCATTGCTGTTGACATTCCAGTTGTCGGCGATGCGAAGAAGGCCTTGCAGCAGTTACTAGCAGAGCCAACGGTTCATAACAATACAGAAAAATGGATCGAGAAGGTGACCCAAGATAAGAACCGGGTCCGTTCTTACGACAAGAAAGAACGGGTTGTACAGCCACAAGCTGTGATCGAGCGCATTGGAGAGTTGACCAAGGGGGACGCTATTGTCGTCACAGACGTTGGACAACACCAAATGTGGGCAGCTCAATACTATCCTTACCAAAATGAGCGCCAATTGGTGACTTCAGGTGGTTTAGGAACTATGGGATTTGGTGTTCCTGCAGCTATCGGAGCAAAAATTGCCAATCCAGATAAAGAAGTTGTTCTCTTTGTCGGAGACGGTGGTTTCCAAATGACCAACCAGGAATTGGCGATCTTAAATATTTATAAGGTTCCCATCAAGGTCGTTATGCTCAACAACCATTCACTTGGGATGGTCCGTCAATGGCAAGAAGCCTTCTATGATGGTCGGACATCAGAGTCAGTCTTTGATAGCCTTCCGGATTTCCAATTGATGGCGCAAGCCTACGGGATCAAGAATTATAAATTTGATAATCCTGAAACCCTAGAGAAGGATTTGGAAGTCATCACAGAAGATGTACCAATGTTCATCGAAGTAGACATTTCTCGGAAAGAGCATGTCTTACCGATGGTACCAGCTGGTAAGAGTAATCATGAGATGTTGGGGGTGAAGTTTAATGCGTAGAATGTTAACAGCCAAACTTCAAAACCGCTCAGGTGTTCTGAACCGCTTTACAGGAGTTCTATCGAGACGTCAAGTCAATATCGAAAGTATCTCTGTTGGCGCAACAGAAAACCCTAACGTATCGCGGATTACCATCATCATTGATGTTGCTTCGCACGATGAAGTGGAGCAAATCATCAAACAGCTCAACCGCCAGGTGGATGTGATCCGTGTCCGGGATATCACGGATAAACCACACTTGGAGCGCGAAGTGATCTTGGTGAAAGTTTCTGCACCAGCTGAGAAACGGGCAGAAATCTTGGCCATTATTCAACCTTTCCGTGCAACCGTGGTCGACGTAGCTCCAAGCTCGATTACTGTTCAAATGACGGGAAATGCAGAAAAGAGTGAAGCCCTTATTCGGGTTATTCGTCCGTATGGGATTAAAAACATCGCCCGCACCGGTGCAACCGGATTTACTCGAGATTAATTCTCGACTGAAAATTGTTATCCTCGCCTTAAAAAGGCAAATTAAAATAGAAAAGAGATTTTACTTATGGCAGTTCAAATGGAATATGAAAAAGACGTAAAAGTAGCAGCACTTGACGGTAAAAAAATCGCCGTTATCGGTTACGGTTCACAAGGTCATGCGCATGCACAAAACTTGCGTGATACAGGTCACGATGTGATCATCGGTGTGCGCCCAGGGAAGTCATTCGATAAAGCTAAAGAAGATGGTTTTGATACTTACACAGTAGCAGAAGCAACTAAATTGGCTGATGTTATCATGATCTTGGCTCCAGACGAAATCCAACAAGAACTTTACGAAGCAGAAATTGCTCCAAACCTTGAAGCTGGTAATGCTGTTGGTTTCGCACACGGATTTAACATCCACTTCGAATTCATCAAAGTTCCTAAAGATGTTGATGTTTTCATGTGTGCTCCTAAAGGACCAGGTCACTTGGTACGTCGTACATTTGAAGAAGGTTTTGGTGTTCCTGCACTTTACGCTGTCTATCAAGATGCTACAGGTAACGCCAAAGATATCGCTATGGACTGGTGTAAAGGTGTTGGTGCGGCACGCGTTGGTCTTCTTGAAACAACCTACAAAGAAGAAACGGAAGAAGATTTGTTCGGAGAACAAGCGGTACTTTGTGGTGGTTTGACTGCCCTTATCGAAGCAGGTTTTGAAGTATTGACTGAAGCTGGTTATGCTCCAGAATTGGCCTACTTTGAAGTTCTTCACGAAATGAAATTGATTGTGGACTTGATCTACGAAGGTGGCTTCAAGAAAATGCGTCAATCAATCTCGAACACTGCTGAATACGGTGACTATGTATCAGGCCCACGTGTCATCACTGAGCAAGTGAAAGAAAATATGAAAGCTGTTCTTGCTGACATTCAAAATGGTAACTTCGCTAACGACTTTGTTAACGACTACAAAGCTGGACGTCCAAAATTAACTGCTTACCGTGAACAAGCTGCTAACCTTGAAATTGAAAAAGTTGGTGCTGAATTACGTAAAGCAATGCCGTTCGTTGGTCAAAACGACGATGACGCCTTCAAAATCTACAACTAATTGTCTGTAGAAGACTAAGCAAGTTGGGACACCCTGGCTTGCTTTTTTCATCAAAACACAGCAACAGAGGTATGAAATGATAACAGCAAAAGATGTGGCTAAGGCCCATAAAATATTAAGAGGGGTCGTTGTTAATACGCCTCTTGAATACGACCACTATTTATCTGAAAAATATGGGGCAAAGATTTATTTGAAAAAAGAAAATGCCCAACGCGTTCGCTCTTTCAAGATTCGTGGAGCGTATTTTGCAATTTCTCAACTCTCAAAAGAAGAGCGTGAGCGTGGGGTAGTGTGTGCTTCTGCGGGAAACCACGCGCAAGGGGTTGCTTATACTTGTAATGAAATGAAGATTCCAGCGACCATCTTCATGCCGATTACGACACCGCAACAAAAGATCGGCCAAGTCCGATTCTTTGGTGGAGATTATGTAACGATCAAGTTGGTGGGGGATACCTTTGACGCTTCAGCGAAGGCAGCACAAGAATTTACGCTTGCAGAAAAACGGACCTTTATTGACCCGTTTGATGATCCAAACGTACAGGCTGGTCAAGGAACAGTGGCCTACGAAATCCTTGAGGAAGCTCGAAAAGAATCGATTGCTTTTGATGCAGTCCTTGTTCCTGTAGGAGGTGGTGGCCTCATTTCAGGTGTTTCAACCTACATCAAAGAAACAGAGCCTAGGATTGAGGTCATTGGGGTAGAGGCTGAAGGGGCGCGCTCTATGAAGGCTGCTTTTGAAGCAGGGGGCCCAGTCAAATTACCAGAAATTGATAAATTTGCAGATGGGATTGCCGTGCAAAAAGTAGGACAATTAACCTATGAAGTAACCCGTCAGCATGTGGAAACCCTGGTTGGGGTCGATGAAGGTTTGATTTCAGAGACTTTGATTGACCTTTATTCTAAGCAAGGAATTGTTGCCGAACCAGCGGGAGCTGCTAGTGTGGCATCTCTAGAGATCTTGCGCGAATACATCAAGGGGAAAACGATCTGTTGTATTATCTCAGGTGGGAATAATGATATTAACCGCATGCCTGAAATGGAAGAACGTGCCTTGATCTACGATGGAGTGAAACACTACTTTATCGTAAACTTCCCACAACGTCCAGGGGCCCTTCGCGAGTTTGTAAATGATATCTTAGGGCCAAATGATGATATCACACGTTTTGAATACATCAAGCGTGCTAGTAAGGGAACAGGCCCTGTCTTGATTGGGGTTACTTTAGCTAATAAACATGACTATGCAGGCTTGGTCAACCGTATCGAGCGTTTTGATCCGTCTTTCATTAACTTGAACGGCAATGAAACTCTCTATAATATGCTCGTCTGAATGCTCGTCTGAGTATCATACAGAAACAATCGACCATTTAAGCAATATATTTTTAAGGAATATATTGCTTTTTTATCAACACTTGTGATATGATATGCGTAAATTAAAAGGAGGAACTTTTTATGCCTGAATTTATTATCTTTGTTTTATTTTTGCTACTGGTTGCAGGATTCATTGTGATTAGCTCACTATATGTGGTCAAGCAACAATCCGTTGCCATCATCGAGCGCTTCGGACGTTATCAAAAAATTAGCGATAGTGGCATTCATATGCGAGCGCCTTTTGGTATCGATAAAATTGCAGCACGAGTTCAATTGCGCGTCTTGCAGAGTGAGATCGTGGTTGAAACAAAAACTCAGGACAACGTATTCGTTACCATGAATGTGGCGACGCAATACCGAGTAAACGAAAGCAACGTAAAGGATGCCTACTAC
Source organism: Streptococcus parasanguinis (assembly GCF_001074805.1). Taxonomy (GTDB): domain Bacteria; phylum Bacillota; class Bacilli; order Lactobacillales; family Streptococcaceae; genus Streptococcus; species Streptococcus parasanguinis_A. The sequence continues at coordinate 13,731 of NZ_JUPI01000123.1, forward strand.
AAGTTGATGCGTCCAGAGTCACAGATTAAATCATACATTGAAGATGCTTTGCGTTCTTCTGTTCCCAAGTTGACCTTGGATGAATTATTTGAGAAAAAAGACGAAATCGCCCTTGAAGTTCAAAAACAAGTGGCAGAAGAAATGTCAACTTATGGATATATTATTGTAAAAACCTTGATCACCAAAGTTGAGCCAGATGCCGAAGTGAAACAATCCATGAACGAGATTAATGCGGCGCAAAGAAAACGCGTGGCAGCTCAGGAATTGGCAGAAGCAGACAAGATCAAGATCGTTACTGCTGCCGAAGCTGAGGCGGAAAAAGACCGCTTGCACGGGGTCGGTATTGCCGAGCAACGGAAGGCTATTGTCGATGGATTGGCAGACTCTATTAAAGAGTTAAAAGGAGCCAATGTAGACTTGACCGAAGAGCAAATCATGTCTATTCTGTTAACCAATCAGTACTTAGATACCTTAAATAATTTTGCAGATAAAGAAGGGAATAATACGATTTTCCTACCAGCTAACCCAGATGGCGTCGAAAACATTCGTACACAAATATTATCAGCCTTGAAAGCAAAGTAAATTTTTTCTCATTTTTTAAAAAAGGTTCGTATTTTCAGCGATTTTAGTTGACAAAATGTGCAAAACAATTTATATTAGTATTGGAAATAATAATATAGGAGAAAGATCATGGCTAAATCGAACTTTGAAAAAGTAGAATCAGTTGTTGGATGGGTACGCGATAAGAAAATTACGGGATATCGTATCAGTAAAGAAACAAATGCCCGTGAAATGTCTATCATTGCCTTGGCTCAAGGACGTGCAAAAGTGAAGAACATCTCGTTTGAAACTGCACTCGGATTGATTGATTTTTATGACAAAAATCATCAAAAATTCGAAGATTAATTTGTTGTTCCAATTAAAAACCAGAGAGGCTTCCTCTCTGTTTTTTTCTATGCCTTAAAAGAAGAGGAGGTACAAAAAACAGCTTGCTTCCATACTGGTAAGCAAACTGTTTCAAGAGGTTAGTGTAAGAAGCGTTGAAGGAATTCCTTGGTCCGTTCTTCTTTGGGATTACTAAAGATTTCTTTTGGATCTCCCTGCTCAGCAATGACCCCCTTGTCCATGAAGATGACACGGCTAGAGACATCGCGGGCAAATTCCATTTCGTGGGTTACGACGATCATGGTCAAACCTTCTTTAGCGAGGTCCTGCATGATTTTCAAAACTTCCCCAACCATTTCAGGGTCCAGGGCGGAAGTTGGTTCATCAAAGAGGATGGCATCAGGATCCATGGAAAGGGCACGCGCGATAGCAACCCGTTGTTTTTGGCCTCCTGAAAGTTGTTTCGGACGGGCAGCCCAATATTGAGATCCCATACCGACTTTTTCAAGGTTTTCTTTGGCAACTTTTTCTGCGGTTTCACGATCACGCTTGAGGACGGTTGTTTGTGCAACGATCGTATTTTCTAAGACATTTAAATTTTCAAAGAGATTAAAGCTTTGGAAAACCATTCCTAATTTCTCGCGGTAGTGGGTAAGATCATACTCAGGATCAAGAACATTTTGTCCACGATAGAGAATCTCTCCAGCTGTAGGAGTTTCTAGAAGATTGATGGAGCGAAGGAAGGTTGATTTTCCGCTACCAGAGCTCCCGATGATGGAGATCACCTCTCCTTTTTCAACCGTAAGGGAAATATCTTTCAAAACCTCATTTTGACCATAAGATTTTTTTAAATGTTGGATTTCAAGAATTTTTTCTGCCATTATTTCACCTCATTGACTTGCATTTGATTGGCACCTGTAGTATAAGTATCAGAATCTAAGCGACGTTCGATGTAGCGAAGAATTCGTGTGATGGTAAAGGTGAGAACGAAGTAAATCACAGCGATGATCGTAAAGGTTGGGAAGTATTGGTAGTTTTGAGTTGCGACCGTATTTCCTGTAAAGTACAGTTCAACTACAGAGATCACATTTAAAACAGATGTATCCTTGATGTTAATAACAAATTCATTCCCTGTTGCTGGCAAGATATTGCGAACAACCTGTGGAAGGACGACCTTGCGCATGGTTTGTCCATGGGTCATTCCTAGAGCAGTCGCTGCTTCAAACTGACCTGGATCCACTGCTAAGATCCCACCACGAACAATCTCACTCATATAAGCTCCGGTATTGATTGATACGATAAAGATGGCGGCCCAGGTACGATCCAAGGAAATGTTGAAGGCTTGGGCGGAACCATAGAAAATGACCATGGATTGAACGATCATCGGAGTTCCACGGAAGATTTCAATGTAGACATTGAGGAACCAACCAAAGGCAGTTTGACATCCAGCAAGGAATTTATTTTTAGCCTTCGGAGCTGTTCGGAAGACACCGATTAACAAACCGATAATCAACCCAGCGATAGTTCCAGTCATAGAGATTAAGAGGGTCATTCCAGTTCCCCGTAAGAACTGTGGGCCATTATCCTTTAAAATCTTCATCACTTGGCTAAAGAATGTCTGCTTATCATCACTAGCATCACTGGAAGCTGGTTGCTTCTTAATCATATCATCCATGAGTTTGACTTGGTCTTCAGACGAAATCTTAGCTAGTGCGGCATTGACTTGGTCAAGTCTAGTATCACCCTTCTTCATCCCGATAGCGATGGTCGCATCTTCTTCTCCAACTTCAAATCCTTTTTTGAATTGGATCATCTTAAATTTTGAATTAGCGGACTCAGCGGTTAGGGCTTCTGGTCGTTCGGAAACATAAGCATCGATGACGCCGGATTCAAGCGCTTGACGCATTTGAGCAAAGTCTCCCATAGCGGTTTCTTGTTTTGCCCCTTTGAGTTGAGAAATGAGCGAGTAGAGGTAGACACCTTGTTGAGAGGTGACCTTTGCATCTTTAAAGTCATCTAAGGTAGTAGCATTTGCATATTTTCCGTCTTTGCGGACCAGCATGACCGGCTCGCTGGTATAGTAGCTATTAGAGAAGGCGACCTCTTTTTTACGTTCAGCAGTGGGACTCATCCCGGCGATAATCATATCGATTTTACCAGATGTGAGTGCTGGAATTAAACCGTTCCAAGATGTTTTCACGATCAAAGGTTTTTTACCTAAATCTGCTGCAACTTTTTTGGCGATTTGGACATCGTACCCATTGGCATATTGGTTGGTACCATCAATCTTCACGGCTCCATTTGAATCATCTTCCTGGGTCCAGTTAAAGGGAGCGTAGGCCGCTTCCATTCCGATTCGTAAATAGTCATCTGCATGAGCAACCTGTGTGATGCCTAGGCAAATGAAAAGCCCTGTTAAGAGCGCGAATAATGTTTTTTTCATTTTTTCTCCTCTTCCTTATTTTAACTCTTCCTATTGTACGGTAAAATAGGTTGCATTTCAAGCATGCTCCTCTTTTTATTTAAAAAATGCTATAATAATACAAAGGAGCGTGATCAAATGAAAAAGTATTTGTATGTTTTTTTCGCCTTTCTGGCCTGCCTTTTTGTTAGTCAGAACGTCCATGCATCTAGCCCCTCTTATGATGTATTGTACTATGGTGGAACCTTGACCTTGGACAACTGGGACGACGCCACCTATGAGGAGGAGTTGGTCTATTATTTCAAAGATTCTTACAGAGGGCAGTATGTTAGTCTAGGAACGGCGGGGAATATGCCACAAGGCTTCGCAATTGAGATGCCACCAAAGGTTGAGGTAGAAGGCCGTGATCTTCAAAGAGAACCCGAGATTACGAATCTAGGTGATGGCTACCGGGTGAAAATTTATAACAGTGGTGTGGCGACAGATACAGTCAAAATTAAAGTCACATGGAAATTAAAAAATCTTCTTTATTCACACAAGGATATCTTGCAGTTGAACTGGAAACCAATTACTGATGGTGATCAGAAGGTGGATGAAGTTCAATTTCGTGTCATTCCTAAGTTCGCACCAGCCAATGCCCAATCGGAACTGTATATCCATACAGCCTTTATGGGACCAGATGTGACTGTAAAAAAAGAAGATGGAATCTATTCTGCTACTTTCTATAACTTAGGCAAGGGAAAAGCGGTGGAGTTGTATGGATACTGGTTGAAGTCAGACTTATCTACTTTGTATGAATCTGGTCGAAATACAGGATTGACCAAATTGGATGAATTTCACAAGAACCAAGCCAAAATTGAACAAGAAAAATACTGGACACGCATGTTTTGGAAATGGATCTTGCCAGCCTTAATTATTGCACTCTGGCTTCTTTCTCTCTTGGGTCGCAATCGGTTCAAAAAAATGATTTGGCCTGGTGTTACCTATCCGACCGATACTCGTCTTTATGAGATTCCAAAGGACATTGCACCTCTGATTATGAGTTCGGTTGTTTATTCAGCTGAACTAGATGAGGCTTCCCCTACCAATAAAGAGAAGGCGACTCCTCCGGTATTTACATTTGAAAAAATGCTTCAAGCCACTTTGCTGGATTTGATGGATCGTGGAGTGATTGTCTACGAGCAACAAGGAAATGAAGTGGTTTTGACGAGAAAGTCTCATGGACATGTGGATGATTTTGAACGCTCCTTTATGAATATGGCTTTTGGAGATCAGGTTTCCTGTCCTGTTAACCGTCTCTTTGAGAATTATAAATTTAGTGATGATGTATACAAACATGCCAAAAAAGCAGATCAAGATGCCATTCGTTCACTAGGAAGTTGGGCTCAGGGTCGCTTTGATACGGCTGTCAACCAAGTGGCCAGAGATGTTCATCGCAAGGTGGAAGATCTCCATTTGCCAAGCTACTATCGTCCTTTAGAAGCAAAAGAAGAAGCGCAAGCTAGACGAAGTCTCTTCTTTGGTTGGGCTGCTTGGTTTATCGCCTTTGGAGCAGAAATCTTTGCCATCTTTGGGATGGGTTGGTTCTCTGTTCCTTGTTTGATAGGGATCCTCATACTTTGGTTTTTGCCAGCACGCTTCAATGGCGTCTTTAAGGCCTGCCTACGAGATGGGGTTGTCAATGTTGCGGGTGCTGAGCAACGCTATTACTGGGATAGTTTTGGTCGGATGTTAAAAGAGATTGCTCACCTCAACGATGCAGAGTTGCAGTCTCTAGTCCTATGGAACCGCTTATTGGTCTATGCGGCCTTGTATGGTGTAGCCGATCAGGTCACAAAGGTCATGAAACTTCGGAATATTCAGTTAGAAAATCAAGCCTTAAACGCCTTCATTTACACCCCATTCTATCATGATGTGACCCACTCAAGTCATGCCATGTCTACTTATGGATCGACAGCATCGACAGCTAGTCATTTCACAGTTTCTTCTGGTAGTGGAGGAGGCTTCTCTGGCGGAGGAGGCGGAGGAGGCTTTGGTGCCTTCTAAGCAGTACTAAGAATGGTTTTGGTCGCTCTTTCCCTTCTAGTTCGGAAGGTCTGGTCCGGTCCATAGATTTATGATATAATAGAGCAAATGTAAGTTTAGGAGAAAAAGATGTTTCTGATCGAATTAATCAAAGCGATCCTTTTTGGAATTGTCGAGGGGATTACAGAATGGCTACCGATCTCAAGTACAGGTCACTTGATTCTACTACAGGATTTTGTGCAGTTTAAAAACCAAGATCCAGCCTTTATGGAGATGTTCAATGTTGTGATCCAATTGGGTGCGATCCTAGCGGTTGTGGTAATTTATTTTGATAAATTATACCCCTTCAAACCTGGTAAATCTCCACTAGAAGTACGTCGGACCTGGCAATTATGGGCAAAAGTTGCAGTTGCAACCCTCCCTCTTGTCTTTGTTTTTAAATTAGATGATTGGTTTGAGGCGCATTTCCACAATTCGATTTCCGTTGCAATTATGTTGATCACCTACGGGATTGCCTTTATCTATTTGGAAAGACGGGAACAAGTCGAACCTGCAGTGACGGAGTTGCATAAGCTACCTTATCGAACAGCTCTTTATATCGGACTTTTCCAAGTCTTATCGCTATTTCCAGGTACAAGCCGTTCAGGTGCTACGATTGTAGGGGGCTTGATCAATGGTGTTAGCCGTCCAGTGGTGACAGAGTTTACCTTTTATCTGGGTATCCCAGCTATGTTTGGGGCCAGCCTCTTAAAGGTTGGGAAATTCGCTCTTGGCGGGCATTCACTTGCACTAGGGCAACTCTTTATTCTACTGGTAGCGATGGGAGTGGCCTTCGTAGTCAGCATGTACGCCATCCGCTTCTTGACAGATTATGTGAAAAACCATGATTTCACCGTCTTTGGGAAATACCGTATTGTTCTTGGTTCCATCTTGTTATTGTATGGCCTCTTCCGTGTTATTTTCTAAGAGAAGGGTTGAACTCGATCAAATTGTTTATTGAGGTTGGAGACTTTTGTCCCGACCTCTTTTCTATGCATCCTTTTTTTGAATTCTATCCATTTTTTTAGTATAATAGTAAGACTAGAAGTATGAGGTTATGCTATGAAGATGAAGCAAATTAGTGATTCAACCATTAAGATCACGATCCAACTAGAAGACTTAGAAGAACGCGGAATGGAAATTGCTGATTTCCTTGTCCCACAAGAAAAAACAGAAGAATTTTTCTATGCCATTTTGGATGAACTCGAAATGCCAGAAAGCTTCCTGGATAGCGGGATGCTGAGCTTTCGTGTGACACCAAAACCGGATAAATTGGATGTTTTTGTTACCAAATCAAAAATTGATCAACAATTGGATTTTGAGGATTTGTCAGATCTTCCTGATATGGAAGAGTTGTCGCGCATGACGCCAGATGAATTTATCAAAACCTTGGAAAAAACGATTTCTGATAAGACAAAAGGGGATGCAGAAGCTATTCACCATTTGGAACAAGAAGAGTTACGTGACAATCAAGAACAAGATCCTACATCTGAAGCACCAGTAAGTCAGTATATTTATTACATTTTGCGTTTTTCAAATATCCAGCAAGCAGTTGCCTTTTCAAAAATGGTCAGTTTTCCAGTGGATACCTCTGAATTATACAAAATGGGATCCGATTATTATTTAACCGTCTTGATCGATACAGAGGATCAACCAACTCAATATCCGACCTGGTTACTGGCCATCATTCGGGAGTATGCAGATGATTCAGAAGTGACACGAGCCGTTCTGCAGGAACACGGCCACTTACTAATGGTGTCTGGTGCGATTGAGAATTTGAAGAAAGTTGCTAGCTTATGATGTCCTTTTCCTTGCAATTTGTTCTGGTGCTGATTGGGACTTTTATGATTGCCTTGGTATTGACGCCCTTGGTTCGCTTATTCTCCTTTAAGATTGATGCAGTGGATTATCCGAATGCGCGTCGGATCAATACCAAGCCCATGCCAAGCGCGGGTGGACTGTCTATTGTGATCGCTTTTTCAATTGCGACTCTCGTCTTTATTCCTATGCTGACATCCACCACTGCCCCAATCAAAAGTTACCTATCCTATACCTTGCCGGTCGTAGGAGCGGGATGGATTATTGCTCTCACAGGCTTGATTGATGATGTAAAAGAGTTGTCAGCCAAGAAAAAGATGATCGGTATCCTGCTTGCAGCGAGTCTAGTCTGGTTTTTGACAGATTTTCGGCTGAATGATTTCAAGATTCCATTTGGTGGTCCCTTACTTCATTTTGAACCGTGGCTTTCTTATCTTTTGACAGTGATTTGGATTGTTGCCATTACCAATGCAGTCAATCTGATTGATGGATTGGATGGCTTGGTGAGTGGGGTCTCTATTATTTCCCTAGTGACAATGGGGATTGTGTCCTATTTCTTTCTACCAGTACCCAATCTCTTTCTGACCATGACCATCTTTGTTTTGGTTGCGTCCATTGCTGGTTTCTTTCCCTTTAACTACCATCCGGCCATTCTCTATTTGGGAGATACCGGTGCTCTGTTTATCGGTTTTATGATTTCTGTCTTGTCCCTGCAAGGTTTGAAAAATGCAACAGCAGTTGCAGTAGTCACCCCTATGATTATCCTTGGAGTGCCGATTACAGATACCTTTTTGGCGATTATCCGTCGGACCCTTTCTGGTCAAAAATTTTACAAGCCGGATCGCAATCATTTGCATCATCGTCTGCTCTCTTTAGGGTTAACCCATCGAGGAACCGTATTGGTAATCTATGGAATTTCGATGATCTTTTCGATGATCTCTTTGCTGCTTAATATCTCTACTCGCATTGGGGGCGTCTTACTTGTGATCGGGCTCTTGTTTGGAGTAGAGCTGTTAGCAGAATTGATTGGGGTTCTGGGGCCAAGTCATAGTCCTTTGTTAAATGTTCTGCGCTATATAGGGAATTCTTCCTACCGGGAGGAAGTTCGTCAAAAACGAAAAGAAAAAACTAAATAAGAATAGTTCTAATCAAAAGAAAAGCCATTTAGGCTTTTTTTTGATATACTTGAAAGGTAAAAAAATACTTTGTGATGAAGGAATCTTTGCTTTGAGAACCTTCCATACTTCAAAGTAAAAAGAAAGGGAATGCAATGTCGACATTAGAAATCAAAGACCTTCACGTTGAAATTGAAGGCAAAGAAATTTTAAAAGGTGTAAACCTAACCCTAAAAACTGGTGAGATCGCAGCGATTATGGGACCAAATGGTACAGGTAAATCGACTCTGTCAGCAGCGATTATGGGAAACCCAAATTATGAAGTGACCAAAGGGGAGATTCTGTTTGATGGTGTCAACATCTTGGAATTGGAAGTAGACGAACGGGCACGGATGGGCTTGTTCCTTGCTATGCAATACCCTTCAGAAATCCCAGGAATTACCAATGCAGAATTTTTACGTGCAGCCATGAATGCTGGTAAAGAAGAGGACGAGAAGATTTCCATTCGTGATTTCATTAACAAATTGGATGAAAAGATGGAATTGCTCAACATGAAAGAAGAGATGGCAGAACGCTACCTCAATGAAGGATTCTCTGGTGGTGAGAAAAAACGAAATGAAATTCTTCAATTATTAATGTTGGAGCCAACTTTTGCTCTTTTGGATGAAATTGATTCTGGTTTGGATATTGATGCTCTTAAGGTCGTATCTAAAGGGGTTAATGCGATGCGGGGTGAAGGTTTTGGAGCAATGATCATCACCCACTACCAACGTTTGTTGAACTATATTACTCCTGACGTAGTTCATGTGATGATGGAAGGTCGTGTCGTGCTTTCAGGTGGACCAGAATTGGCTGCACGCTTGGAACGGGAAGGATACGCCCAACTTGCAGAAGAACTCGGTTACGACTATAAAGAAGAACTATAACCTGATGACAAGTGATCTAATGTTGTCATAAAATCAAACAGATAGTATCTTTATTAGGAGAAAAAAATGAGTATTGAAAATATTACCCTCTTTTCGGAACTGCATGCTGAACCAAGTTGGTTGCAAGAGTTACGAAAACAAGCTTTTGACAAGATCGATCAGTTGGAATTACCAGCGATTGAACGCGTCAAATTCCACCGTTGGAATCTTGGGGACGGGACGATCACAGAAAGCGAGGCTTCTGCCCATGTTCCAGATTTTACAGCCCTTGATTCAAATTTAAAATTAGTCCAAGTTGGAACCCAGACTGTTTTTGAACAGGTGCCACAAGCCTTGGCAGACCAAGGGGTCCTCTTCACAGATTTCCATTCTGCCTTAGAAGAAATTCCGCAGGTGGTGGAAGACTACTTTATGTCTTCTGTCAAATACGATGATGACAAACTAGCAGCTTACCACACAGCATATTTTAATAGTGGGGCTGTCCTCTATATTCCAGATAACGTCGAAATTTCAGAACCAATCGAAGGCATTTTCTATCAGGATAGTGATAGTGATGTACCTTTTAACAAACACATTTTGATTATCGCTGGTAAAAACAGTAAGTTCAGCTATTTGGAACGCTTGGAATCAAAAGGTGATGGCACAGCAAAAGCAACTGCTAATGTGACGGTTGAAGTGATCGCCCGCTCAGGTGCTCAAGTGAAATTTGCGGCGATTGACCGCCTGGGTGAAAATGTCACAGCCTACATCAGTCGCCGTGGGAAACTAGGACAGGATGCCAGCATTGATTGGGCCATCGGTGTTATGAATGAAGGCAATGTTGTTGCAGACTTTGACAGTGACTTGGTTGGAAATGGAAGTCATGCTGATTTGAAGGTTGTTGCCTTATCAAGTGGTCGTCAGGTGCAAGGGATTGATACGCGCGTGACCAACTTTGGTTGTAACTCAATCGGAAATATCTTGCAACACGGTGTCATTCTTGAAAAAGGAACCTTGACCTTCAATGGAATCGGTCATATTATCAAGGGTGCTAAAGGAGCAGATGCCCAGCAAGAAAGCCGTGTCTTGATGTTATCGGATCAAGCGCGTTCAGATGCTAACCCAATCCTCTTGATTGATGAAAATGACGTTACAGCAGGTCATGCAGCATCGATCGGTCAAGTGGATCCAGAAGATATGTATTACCTCATGAGTCGTGGTCTGGATCAACACACAGCAGAACGCTTAGTAGTGCGTGGTTTCTTGGGATCTGTTATTGTTGAAATCCCAGTTAAAGAAGTACGTGATGAAATGATTGCCACCATCGAAGAAAAGTTATCTCAACGCTAAGGAGAAACAATGCTAGATAAAAATACGATTGCTCAAGATTTTCCCATTCTCGATCAATTCGTCCACGATGAGCCTTTGGTTTATCTAGATAATGCAGCGACGACGCAAAAACCTAAAAGTGTTCTCGAAGCAGTCAATCACTATTATTTACAAGATAATGCCAATGTCCACCGTGGAGTTCATACCTTGGCTGAACGAGCGACAGCAGCTTATGAGGCAGCGCGTGAGAAAGTTCGAAAATTCATCAATGCTTCATCAACCAAGGAAGTGCTCTTTACAAGAGGGACAACGACGGGCCTCAACTGGGTAGCGCGCTATGCAGAAGAAGTCCTAAAAGAAGGGGACGAAGTCCTGATTTCCATCATGGAACATCACTCCAACATCATCCCTTGGCAGCAAGCCTGCAAGAAAACAGGAGCAAAATTGGTCTATGTCTATCTAAAAGATGGCTTACTGGATATGCAGGACTTAAAGAGCAAGCTTAGTGAGAAGACAAAATTTGTCTCCATCACCCATGCTTCCAATGTCTTAGGGGTGGTCAATCCGATCAAGGAAATTGCTCAATTAGCTCATGAAGTTGGAGCGATGATGGTCGTAGATGGGGCTCAATCAACCCCTCATATGGCTATTGATGTACAAGACTTAGATGCGGATTTCTTTGCTTTTTCTGGCCATAAGATGGCTGCCCCAACAGGGATTGGTGTCCTCTATGGGAAGGAAGAAATCTTAGAGCAAATGTCTCCGATCGAGTTTGGGGGCGAGATGATTGACTTTGTCTACGAGCAATCTGCTTCTTGGAAGGAATTGCCTTGGAAATTTGAAGCTGGAACACCTAATATGGCTGGTGCAATTGGTCTTGGTGCAGCGATCGATTACTTAGAGGGGTTGGGAATGGACCAAATAGAAGCGCATGAGCATGAATTGATTACCTATGTGTTTCCAAAATTACAGGATATCGAAGGCTTGACGATCTATGGTTCCCAAGACTTAGCCCAACGTTCTGGTGTGATTTCTTTTAATCTTGGAGACCTCCATCCGCATGATTTGGCAACAGCTCTAGATTACGAAGGGATTGCCGTTCGTGCAGGTCACCACTGTGCACAACCCTTGCTTCAATATTTACAAGTTCCGGCAACAACGAGAGCAAGTTTTTATCTCTACAACACCAAAGCGGACTGTGATAAATTAATTGAGGCATTGGTAAAAGCAAAGGAGTTTTTCAATGGCACTTTCTAAATTAGATTCGCTGTACATGGCGGTCGTAGCTGACCATTCAAAACACCCCCACCACCAAGGACAGATTGAAGATGTTGATCAGATCCAACTCAACAATCCAACTTGTGGAGATGTGATCCAGTTAAGTGTAAAATTTGATGAAAATGATAGGGTCCAAGATATTGCCTTTGTCAATTCAGGCTGTACCATTTCAACAGCTTCGGCTAGTATGATGACAGATGCTGTAATGGGAAGAACAAAAGAGGAAGTTGAAGAATTAGCACAGGTCTTTTCAGAAATGGTCCAAGGTCAATCAGATCCTCGTCAAGAGGAACTGGGTGACGCAGCCTTCTTATCTGGAGTCTCTAAATTCCCACAACGGATTAAATGTGCGACCCTCTCCTGGAATGCTCTTAAAAAAGCGATCGAACGTAGCAAATAATTAGAAGAAGAAACAGAGAAAGAAAGGAAATTATGGCTGAAGAAAGAGTCGAACCGAAACCAATTGATCTCGGTGAATATAAATTTGGATTTCACGATGACGTTCAACCTATTCTCTCTACCGGAAAAGGACTGAATGAAGCGGTTATTCGTGAATTGTCTGCAGCAAAAAATGAACCAGAATGGATGTTAGAATTCCGTTTGAAATCTTTTGAAACCTTCAAAAAGATGCCTATGCAAACCTGGGGTGCAGATCTATCAGAGATTGACTTTGATGATTTGATCTATTATCAAAAACCTTCAGATAAACCTGCCCGTTCATGGGATGAAGTTCCAGAGAAAATCAAGGAAACCTTTGAGCGTATCGGGATTCCTGAAGCCGAACGTGCCTACTTAGCGGGGGCTTCTGCCCAGTATGAATCAGAAGTGGTTTATCACAATATGAAAGAAGAGTTTGAAAAGTTGGGGATTATCTTTACCGATACGGATTCTGCCCTAAAAGAATATCCAGACCTTTTCAAACAGTATTTTGCGAAGTTAGTACCGCCAACGGACAACAAATTGGCTGCCCTCAACTCAGCAGTCTGGTCTGGTGGGACCTTCATTTATGTACCAAAAGGCGTAAAAGTAGACGTCCCCCTTCAAACATACTTCCGTATCAACAATGAAAATACTGGTCAGTTTGAACGCACGTTGATTATCGTGGACGAGGGAGCAAGTGTTCACTATGTAGAAGGCTGTACAGCACCGACCTACTCAAGCAATAGCCTCCATGCAGCGATTGTCGAGATCTTTGCCTTGGATGGTGCTTACATGCGCTATACGACCATCCAAAACTGGTCTGACAATGTCTACAACTTGGTAACCAAGCGGGCCAAGGCTCAAAAAGATGCCACAGTTGAGTGGATCGACGGAAACCTAGGTGCCAAGACAACTATGAAGTACCCATCTGTTTATCTAGATGGAGAAGGAGCGCGTGGTACCATGTTGTCCATTGCCTTTGCGAATGCAGGGCAACACCAAGATACAGGTGCCAAAATGATCCACAATGCCCCTCATACCAGCTCATCTATCGTATCGAAATCTATTGCGAAAGGTGGCGGAAAGGTAGACTACCGTGGACAAGTAACCTTTAACAAAAATTCCAAGAAATCAGTTTCTCACATCGAGTGTGACACCATTATTATGGATGATTTATCTGCATCAGATACAATTCCATTTAATGAAATCCACAACTCACAAGTTGCTTTGGAGCACGAAGCTAAGGTTTCAAAAATCTCAGAAGAGCAACTTTATTATTTGATGAGTCGTGGACTGTCTGAATCAGAAGCGACAGAAATGATTGTCATGGGATTTGTAGAGCCCTTTACGAAAGAACTTCCAATGGAATATGCGGTTGAGTTAAACCGACTCATTAGCTACGAAATGGAAGGCTCTGTAGGGTAATTCATTTTTGTCAATCAAAAAACACAATGGATTTGACTCCATTGTGTTTTTTTACTTATAGCTTTTCGTTGACATAACGAACAAATTCATTCCACCAAACCTTTAAGAAAAAGCTTTTCTCAATGGTTCTTCCCGCTACCATATCGACCGTTGGCTCCTGATCTTCTAGATAGCCTCGCCCGATTTTATCTGGATCAGTATAGTGTAATTTTCCAAGAGTGGTGCCTGATTTGACAGGTGCCTTGAATGATTCTTGAGTGCTCTTGAATTGAATTTTTGGTTCTGCTTGACTGCCTTGTTTTTCGACGATATAGAAGTCTTTTTTTGCAACAGCTAAAACAGTCTCCGACTTCCCATCCATAACACTTGCCTTACTTTTCCCGTAAGGATCTCCTTCTTTGACGACAATGGAAGAAACAAAGGTTCTTACCACGTAGTTCATCAGAGAAGAAGTAGCCACAAAGCGTGCATATGGATCACCGTCAACGGCCTCTACTCCTAGGACAACGGTAATCATATGGATGCCATTTTGCGTCGTCGATGCAGCAAAGGTGATACCACCTTTGGTAGAGTTGCTGACTCGAAGACCGTCGACTCCAGACCGGTAATTCGGCATGCCTTCTAGCATCAGATTGGGGTTTTCAATCTGCGTGTTTGAAAAAAGAGCAGTGGGTTTTGAAGTATATTTGGTCACTTCAGGAAAATCCTGGAGTAAGTGCTTGGCAATAACAGCAATATCATAAGCACTCAATTGATTTTCGTCCTCTTTTCCATCAGGATCTCCGCTGATGGTTTGTGTATTTAATCCTGTAGCATTGATTAAATGAGGAGATTGAATGCCCCATTCAGCAAGTTTCTTCTTCATATTTTCAACGAAGCTTTTCTCAGAGCCACCCACTTTCTCAGCTAAGGCCAAGGCAGCAGTGCTAGAATTTCCAACTAAAAGAGCAGTTAATAACTGTTCAACCGTATATTGGTTCGCCTCCATAGGAAGAGTACCAGCACCTTCGATATCATTTAAGGACAAAGCTTTCTCAGACAGCATGATAGGATCTTTCAGAGAAAGTTTTTTTTCATGAATGGCTTCGAAAATCAGATAAGTGGTTAAGAGTGTAGATAGTCCCCCCACATCTCGTTTTTTCTCCGAGTCCTTTTCGTAGAGAATTTTACCTGTATCAGCTTCAACAGCAATGGCGCTTTGGACAGGAAGATTTAGCTCCTCTGCCAGAACGATTCGATAAGGCAGACAGCATAACAGCAGCATGAAGGTTAAAAAAGAAAGAAAGAATTTTTTCACAGTTGTTTCCTCGTTACTTAGTCTTCTCTATTGTATCATACAAATGATTAATGGAAAATCGTAAAATCGTCAATTAGACTAAAAAGTCAGTCATAGCAAGGTTTTTGGATAGCGATAAAGCAAATATTCAGAAAATTTAGTTTACTTTTTTTTCTATTTGTGATATAATCTTAAACAAATCTAAAAAAACTATTGGAGAATTCCTATGAAAAAAGGTAAAGTATTCGCAGTTGCCGGAGTAACACTCCTTGCAGCTGGATTGTTGACTGCATGTTCTGGTTCAAACACTAGCAAAGCAAGCTCAGGCGAAGACAAGAACTATGGCTATGTTTACACTTCAGATCCAACAACTTTGGACTACACAATTTCTTCTAAAGCTGCTACCCATGACATCACTACAAATGTGGTAGACGGTTTGTTAGAAAATGATAAATACGGCAACCTTGTGCCTTCACTTGCGGAAGACTGGTCTGTATCAAAAGACGGTCTGACTTATACCTACAAGATTCGTAAAGGTGTCAAATGGTACGATGCAGATGGTGAAGAACATGGCGAAGTGACTGCTAAAGACTTCGTGACTGGTTTGAAACACGCTGCTGATAAAAAATCGGAAACTCTTCCACTCGTTCAAGGTTCTGTCAAAGGATTGGATGATTATGTCCAAGGAAAAATCACAGACTTCAGCCAAGTTGGTGTCAAAGCGGTTGATGATTACACACTTCAATACACATTGAACAAACCTGAAACTTTCTGGAACTCTAAAACGACTAACGGAATTTTGTTCCCAATAAGCACAGAGTTCTTGAAGAGTAAGGGAGATGATTTTGGTCAACCAAACGATGTGAAGTCAATCCTTGCAAACGGACCATTCCTTTTGAAATCCATTACTTCAAAATCATCTGTTGTATTTGAAAAGAATGACAACTACTGGGATAAGAAAAACGTTCACCTGAAAGAAGTAAAATATACTTATTACGATGGATCAGACCAAGATTCATTGGCACGTGGATTCTCTGATGGTGCTTATACAAAAGCTCGCCTTTTCCCTGCAAGTTCAAACTTTGCAACTGTAGAGAAAAAATATAAAGACGATATCTTTACTACACCAGCAGGATCAGGTGTAGCAGTACTCGGATTTAATTTGGATCGCCAATCTTATAACCACACTGCTAAGAAATCAGATGCTGAAAAATCTTCTACTAAGAAAGCAATCTTGAACAAAGATTTCCGTCAGGCCATCACTTTTGCCTTGAACCGTGAAAACTACTCAGCACAAGTCAATGGTAAAGAATTTGCTAAACCAGCTATCCGTAATACCTACACAGCACCAGCCTTTGTCCAAGTAGATGGAAAAGACTTCGGAAATGTAGTTGCAGATAAGTTGACTACTTATGGAGACCAATGGAAGGGTATCAACCTTGAAGATGGTCAAGATGGTCTTTACAACAAAGATAAAGCGAAAGCACAACTTGAAAAAGCCAAAGCTGAACTTCAAAAAGATGGTGTTCAATTCCCAATTCATATTGATGTACCGGTAGCACAAAATTCTACAAACTTTGTTTCACGGATGCAATCTCTGAAACAAACTGTGGAAGATACTCTTGGTAAAGACAATGTCGTTCTTGATCTTCAAATGATGGACTCAGACGAAGTGTTGAATATTACTTTGAATGTGCCATCAGCTGCAGACGCAGACTGGGATCTTCAAGGAATGGTCGGATGGAACCCAGACTATGATGATCCATCAACTTACCTTGATACTCTTCAACCAGCTTCTGAGGACCAAACAAAAGTTTACCTTGGTTTTGCAGGTGGTGTAGATAACCCATCAGCAAAAGCAGTCGGTTTGGATGAATTCGCTAAACTTCTTGACGACGCAAGTAATGAAACACAAGATGTTGTGAAACGTTATGAAAAATACGCAGCAGCTCAAGCTTGGTTGACAGATAGTGCGATTGTTATTCCAACGATGTCAAGTACAGGTGCTGCAACAGTTGTTTCTAAGGTAGTTCCATTCTCTGAACCATCATCACAAACAGGTAACAAAGGTTCAACATACTTGAAATACGTTGAAGTTCAAGATGAACCAGTTACTAAGAAACAATACGAACAAGCACGTGAAAAATGGCAAAAAGAAAAAGCTGAGTCAAACAAAAAAGCTCAACAAGACCTTGAAAAACACGTTAAATAATTAAATTATTGCTTTTCATTAGAACTTTCTCTTCTAGGGGAGAAAGTTCTTTTGGACATTAAAGGAATGAAATATGAAAAAATATGTTTTTATGCGTATTTTGCGTTCGTTAGTGTCGATCTTTCTCGTCACGACATTAACCTACATGATTATCTATACGCTAACACCGAGAAATCTCATCTTTAAAAATGACCCCAACTACAATAAAGTAGCGAAGACAAAAGATTCGAAGATCAACTACGAAAATACTGTCTACGATCGCATGGGTTATTTGGAATACATGGATTCAAAGAGCTTGCAACAAAAAGCAAGTAAAGAAGATTCTTCTGTAACAGTTGATGCGACGACTGCTAATGAAAAGATCTATAAGGCATACATTAACAAATTAGGTCATGGTTGGCAGTTGAAACGTTTCCCAGAAAGTAAGTCTTTTTATGCGGTGCGTGAAATTCCGGTTTTTGAACGTGTCATCAGCTTCTATGCGAATTTGATTCAATTTGATCATCCAGGTTGGGTGAAAGATGCCTCAAACCCAAATCTCAAACGCTATATCCGTATTGAAAATGATCCATCTATTGGTTGGTCAGTTGTAGGTTCTGGTACGAAACACAAATACCTCTTGTACTTTAATGGTCAATTCCCATATGTACACCAAAACTTTGTAACCTTAAACCTTGGAAATTCATATCCAACTTATTCTAATACCCCAGTTCTTCAAGTTATCACACAAGGACAAGGAACAACTAAGAAGAGTGAAGTGAACTTCCCAACAGGTAAAAAGACATCTTCAATCGATATCTACTCACGTACTTACAAATCACCAAGTAAGGCAGATTCACAAGATATCAGTCGATTTGGTAAAGGGGATGCTTATACAGCAACTTTGAGCAATTATGAGAATCCATCCATGATTGCATCTTCTTCAATCATTGGTTTGATTGGTATTGCGATTGCTTACTTGATTGCGATCCCATTAGGATCTTACATGGCTCTGTTCAAGAACTCATGGTTTGATAGCATCTCGACAGCTGTTTTGACATTTATGATGTCTCTTCCAACTATTGCTCTTGTTTACATTGTGCGTCTAGCAGGTTCATTCTTTGGTCTTCCAGACTCATTCCCAGTACTTGGAGCACAGGATTGGCGTTCATATGTATTGCCTTCTCTGATTCTTGGTTTGTTGAGTGCGCCATTTATCGCAGTTTGGATTCGTCGTTACATGATCGATATCCACTCGCAAGATTTCGTCCGTTTTGCTCGTTCAAAAGGATTGTCAGAACGTGAGATCTCAAGAAAACACATCTTCAAAAATGCAATGGTCCCATTGGTGTCTGGTATTCCAGGTGCTATTATTGGAGTTATCTCAGGTGCGACACTTACTGAAACAGTCTTCGCTTTCCCAGGTATGGGTAAAATGTTGATTGACTCTATTAAAGCATCAAACAACACCATGGTCATCGGACTTGTCTTCATTTTCACATCGCTTGGTATCTTTGCTGCCATGTTAGGTGATATCTTGATGACAGTACTTGACCCACGGATTAAATTAACGAATACGAAAGGAGGCAAATAATGGCTACAATCGATAAAAATAAATTTCAGTTTGTAAAACGCGATGACTTTGCCTCTGAAGTAATCGATGCTCCAGCGTATTCATACTGGAAATCTGTATTCAGACAATTCTTGAAAAAAAGAACCACTATCATTATGCTTGCTATTTTGATTGGAATTCTTTTGATGAGTTTTGTCTATCCTATGTTTTCAAATTTTGATTACAACGACGTAAGTAAGGTAAATGACTTTTCAGCACGTTTGAATCCACCAAGTGGGAAAGCACTATTTGGTACAGATAATAACGGTAAATCCCTCTTTGATGGAGTTTGGTTTGGTGCTCGAAATTCAATTATCATTTCCTTCATCGCAACGGTTATTAACGTGGTAGTCGGAGTTATCGTTGGTGGAATTTGGGGGATCTCAAAATCCATCGATCGTATCATGATGGAAGTTTATAACGTTATTTCTAACATTCCATTTATGTTGATCGTTATCGTCTTGACTTACTCAATGGGATCTGGTTTCTGGAACTTGATTCTTGCCATGTCCTTAACCGGATGGATCGGAATTGCCTATACCATTCGTGTCCAAATCATGCGTTACCGTGATTTGGAGTACAACCTTGCCAGTCGAACATTAGGAACACCAACTTTGAAAATTGTTACGAAAAACATTTTGCCTCAGTTGGTATCTGTAATCGTGACACAAACATCACAATTACTTCCAAGCTTTATTTCTTACGAAGCCTTCCTTTCCTTCTTCGGACTTGGTCTTCCAATCACCGTTCCAAGTTTGGGACGTTTGATTTCTGACTATTCTCAAAACGTAACGACTAATGCCTACCTATTCTGGATTCCGCTTACTGTTTTGATTTTAGTATCCTTGTCATTCTTTATCGTCGGACAAAACTTGGCCGATGCCAGCGACCCACGTACACATAGATAGGAGGAGTAGATATGACATCAAATAACAATATTATTTTATCTGCTCAAGATATCGTAGTGGAATTTGACGTGCGCGATCGCGTACTGACAGCTATTCGTGGCGTATCGCTTGAGCTAGTAGAAGGTGAAGTTCTTGCCTTGGTTGGTGAGTCAGGTTCAGGGAAATCAGTTTTGACAAAAACATTCACCGGAATGTTAGAAGATAACGGCCGTATTGCTCAAGGTTCGATTAAGTACCGTGGCCAAGAATTGACGGATTTGGCATCCAATAAAGATTGGGAAAATATTCGTGGTTCTAAAATCGCTACAATTTTCCAAGACCCAATGACAAGTTTGGACCCAATCAATACAATTGGTTCACAAATTACTGAAGTCATTATCAAACACCAAGGGAAAACAGCTAAAGAAGCTAGAGAAATGGCTTTGGACTATATGGAGAAAGTTGGAATTCCGGATGCTGAACGTCGTTTCGATGAGTATCCCTTCCAATATTCTGGTGGGATGCGCCAACGGATCGTTATTGCGATTGCCTTGGCCTGCCGTCCAGATATCTTGATCTGTGACGAACCTACAACAGCCCTTGACGTAACTATTCAAGCGCAAATCATAGATTTGTTGAAATCCCTTCAAAAAGAATACCAATTTACAGTTATCTTTATCACCCACGACTTAGGTGTAGTTGCAAGTATTGCTGATAAAGTAGCCGTTATGTATGCTGGAGAAATCGTTGAGTTTGGTAAAGTAGAAGAAATTTTCTATGATCCAAAACATCCATATACATGGAGTTTGCTTTCAAGCTTGCCTCAATTGTCAACCTCAGATGGTGATCTTTATTCTATTCCAGGGACTCCACCATCATTGTATGCTCCAATCAAAGGAGATGCGTTTGCTCTTCGTTCAGACTATGCGATGCAAATTGATTTTGAAGAAGAAGCACCTGCCTTTAAAGTTACAGATACTCACTGGGCTAAGACCTGGTTGCTCCATCCAGATGCACCAACAGTTCATAAACCAGAAGTAATCGAAAACCTTCACGAAAAGATTGGCTCAAAAATGGGCTTCACTCACATTACAGAATAGGAGGAAGGAAATGACTGAAAAATTAGTTGAAATTAAAGATTTAGAAATTTCCTTCGGTGAAGGAAGTAAAAAATTCGTTGCTGTGAAAAACGCTAACTTCTTCATTAATAAGGGAGAAACATTCTCTCTTGTTGGTGAATCAGGAAGTGGGAAGACAACAATTGGACGTGCAATTATTGGTTTGAATGATACAAGCGCTGGAGAAATTATTTATGACGGTCGCAAGATCAATGGAAGAAATTCTCACAGTGAAAAATCAGAGTTGATTCGTAAAATTCAAATGATCTTCCAAGACCCAGCAGCAAGTTTGAATGAACGTGCAACAGTTAATTATATTATCTCTGAAGGTTTGATCAATCACCATTTGTTTAACAGTGAAGAAGAACGTCAGGAAAAAGTAAAAAATATTATGCATGAAGTTGGGCTTCTTGCAGAACATTTGACACGTTACCCTCACGAATTCTCAGGTGGACAACGTCAACGGATCGGTATTGCCCGCGCACTTGTCATGGAACCAGAATTTGTCATTGCGGATGAACCAATCTCAGCTCTTGACGTTTCAGTACGTGCGCAGGTCTTGAACCTTTTGAAAAAATTCCAAAGAGAATTAGGTTTGACCTACCTCTTTATCGCCCATGACTTATCAGTTGTGCGCTTCATTTCTGACCGTATTGCAGTTATCTATAAAGGGGTTATTGTAGAAGTAGCAGAAACTGAAGAGCTATTTAACCACCCAATTCATCCATACACGCAATCACTTCTTTCAGCAGTCCCAATTCCAGATCCAATTCTAGAACGTAAAAAAGTTCTTAAAATCTACGATCCAGAACAACATGATTACTCTGAAGATAAACCACAAATGGTTGAAATTAAACCAGGTCATTATGTTTGGGCTAATAAAGCTGAGGAAAACAAATACAGACAAGAATATAAATAGAGAGGATTACCTCTCTATTTTCTTTATTTCAAGAAAATCTTCAATAAAATAAAATTTTTTGAGAAAAAGTATTGACAGTAAGTCCAGGTCATGATATACTAA
>NZ_JUPI01000124.1 GCF_001074805.1 Streptococcus parasanguinis
ACTCAACCACTGCGTCTTGCTCGACAATCCAAAAATAATTGAGAGGCTAGGACTTTTGTCCCACTCTCTTTTTGTTTGTCTAGAAGGGGCTTGGTTGGTCGTTGCAACGGGTAAAAAGAATTGGTATACTAGTAGAAAGAAAAAAGGAGGATGCTGTGACCTTTAGAAAATTACGTCTATTAATGTCCAAATATGGATTTAGTATTTTGTTTATGGGCTTTGAACTATGGGCATCCTTTGCGGCCTTCTTCTGGCTCAATAGATGGTTCCCTCATTGGCTATCTGTTGCAGTCATTGGGCTCTTATATGTGTCGACAATCTTAGCTATTGTTAATCGAAATACCCCGCCTGAAAATAAGGTGACCTGGCTCTTGATTGCCGTCATTCCTGTCTTTGGATCGCTTTTATACCTCATGTTTGGAGAGCGACGTTTGTCCAAAAAGGAAATGATCCAGCTGAAAAATATGGAGTCCATGAAGTTTCGAGAGGACAATAGTCATCAGTTGCGTAAGGAGCTCAAGCAAGAAAGCAAGGCGGTTTATGGCTTGGTCAAGTCGATTTTATCCATGGATCACAATGCGGATCTCTACAATGGGACGGCATCAACCTTTTACCCTCTAGGGGAGGAGATGTATGAGCAACTACTAGAGGATCTGAGAGCGGCGAAAAAATTTATCTTCATCGAGTTTTACATCATTGATGAGGGCTTGATGTGGAACAGTATCCTAGAGATTTTAGAGCAGAAAGTGAAAGAGGGGGTCGAAGTCAAACTCCTTTATGACGATATCGGCTGTATGGCAACCTTGGCTGGGAACTATACCAAACGATTGCGAAAGATGGGGATTGATGCCCATAAGTTTAACAAGGTGATCCCCCGTCTAACAGTGGCTTATAACAACCGAGACCACCGTAAGATCTTGGTCATTGATGGCCAGATCGGCTATACGGGTGGTGTCAATTTGGCAGACGAGTACATCAACCACATTGAGCGGTTTGGTCACTGGAAGGACAGTGCCATTCGTTTAGATGGACGAGCTGTTAAGGCCTTAACGCGACTCTTCCTCATGAACTGGTACATCAACCGTGGGGAAATCGAGGATTTTGACCGCTACCATATTGAAAATAAGGCGGTCGAAGGAGAAGGGCTCTACATTCCCTATGGGAGTGGACCAAAACCGATTTACAAGTCGCAGGTTGGAAAGACAGTCTATCAAAATATGATTAACCAGGCGACGGATTACGTCTATATCACGACTCCTTACTTGATCATCGATTATGATTTGACAGAAGATATCCGCAATGCGGCCCTTCGTGGGGTGGATGTTCGCATCGTGACCCCGTATATTCCGGATAAAAAATTGATCCAAATCGTAACCCGTGGGGCATACTTGGATCTGATGGACGCTGGTGTGAAAATCTATGAGTACACACCTGGTTTTGTCCACAGTAAGCAAGTTCTTGCCGATGATGAAATGGCGGTTGTAGGGTCGATTAACTTTGATTACCGCAGTTTGGTCCATCACTATGAAAATGCTGTCTGGATGTATCGGACGCCTGCCTTGAAAAAGATTCGTGAGGACTTTGACCATATCTTTGAAGTGTCTCAAGAAATTACAGAGGATACCTTCCGCTTTACATGGCACCAAAGCTTAATCAAGGAAATTATGCAATTGTTCGCACCGATGTTGTAAATGTATAAAAACGAAAATCAGAGTCAGGAATCGAGATGCCTGACTCTTTTTCCATAGGACTATGTGGCAAGAGGCTGACAGGGTCGGCAGAATTTGGTATACTAGAGAAGATAATGGGCTTTTTTCTAAAAGGAAAGAGCAGAGGAATAGCGAAGAAAAGGAAAAAGAATGAGCGAAAAAGAGCAAGAAATGACTTCGAAAAAGTTAGGGCTTCACGTGGGAGACAGTTTTCAGGATACACGTGAAATTCGCGAAGTGCTAGATAAATCAGTCTTTCGTGAAGAAGAGCCGACTCATAGCCAGCAGGCAGAAGTCTTGGAGGAGCCGGTTGCAATGGAGGCATCAGAGGAAATTAGTGATGCCAAGCCAGAAGCAGTAGCAGAACCTACACAAGAATCTGAACAGGAAGCGGAGCAAACGCTCAGTCGGATGAGTCGTCGTTCGCGTAAGGCGGGAGTTGAAGCGGCAAAAGCGGAAGCATCTAAGGTAGAAGAGAATACGGAAGAGCTAGAAGCAGATGTGGCAGTTGAGCCGATCCGTCGTCAATCCAAGCGTCCAGTGCCCCTAGCGATTCCTTTTGTGTTGAGTCTCTTGATTAGTTTACTGCATGTCGGGGTGCCATTTTTAACCCGTTTTGCAACCAATCAACAATCTCAAAACTTGTATGCTGGCTGGGCAATGACCAAGGGTCAAGTACCGTTTGGTGATTTTTACGGAACCAATGGTCTGCTCTATTATGCAATCAACTGGTTGGGAAGTTTAGCTGGTGGACATTGGATCTTGATGATCCTTCAAGCGATTGCCCTCTTCTTTGCGGGGACTTACCTCTATCGGGTTGTGCGCTTGCTGGTGTCTGATAAAGATACAGCGAAGAATGTCCAGTTACTCTTTTATTTCTTGGTGTTAGGCCTTGGTTTTGGAGGGACTTATGTGACTCTCTTTAGCCTTCCAATCCTATTTGCCAGCATGAATTTCATTTTGGCTTATTTGATTGGGCATCGTAAGGATGAAGGCTTTATCCTTTATGGTGCGATTGCAGCTGTGGCTTTCCTGATTGATCCGATGACCAGTGCCTTGTTTTATTTGTTGGCCTTCCTTGGATTAACAGCCTTTAACATCAAGCAGAAGAGATGGGCGCGTGGCTTTTATCAACTGCTAGCAGCTCTCCTTGGTTTTTCACTCGTCTTTTATCCAATTGGCTATATCACCGTTTTGAATCAGACTTTTGGCTATGCCATTAACCAAGTAACCTATGTCTTTAATGCCTTGAATTTTAGCAATGGACAGACCTTCAGTAATGCCATTTATTATGGACTGTTGGCGCTGGCCTTTGGTCTGGTCTCTGCCTTTTTGATGTCCTTTACGAAGCAAAATAGCAGTGCTCGCCGGATCTTCCGCTTTATGGGATGGGCAGGTAGCCTGGTAGTCCTCATCGTGTCTATTGGTCTTCCGGAGCAAGGCGCTTACCAATTGTTGCCAATGTTGCCATTTGTTCTTCCTTTGTTTGCGATCTGGTTCTCACGAGATGGGGAAGAAAACGATGGGATCGAACGTCGTGGTCGGAAGAAGAAAAACAAGGAAGTTTGGGCCGCTTACTTTACAAGCCAAGTTTTCTTACCGCTAGTAGCCCTTGTCTATCTGTTGGCGAATCCGGTGGTTCAAGATGTTGTGCTTCAGTCTGGTCAATCCAGTGAACGGAGCGCTATTGCCAGCTACATTAAAAATCACACCAAGTCGAAAGATACCATTTATGCTTGGGATGCGACAGCTACTCTCTATCAAGAAAGTGATCGTTTGGCAGCTTCTGCCTTATTGACCCCAATGTCTTATCTGGGAATTAATGAAAATCGGACCAATGTGATCCAACAAATCGATCGGTCTGAACCGAAGTATATTGTGGTCAACAATCAGGTGGAGTTGACCTCCAATATGAAGGACTTGCTCAAAGAAAATTATCGTCTGGTTGAGAAGAAATACCGTCATTTCAAACTCTATCAACGCTCTTAAGAAAATCAATATCTTGTGTTTTAGAAAGTTTTTTAGAATTTTCACCACAAGATATTGATTTTTATTTTTGGAGTGGTATAATACAACTTGTATGTAAATAAATGAAGAGAGGCATGTTTGGTATGATCACCTTGAGAGAAGAAAAACTGAGAATGGCCCCGGATATTTTTGTTGAAAAACGAGATGGCCGTCGTGTTCAATTCGATGTTGAAAAAATTTATAAAGCCTTGTTGAAGGCGACAGAAGAAGTGACTTCTCTCACTCCAGTGATGGAAGCCAAACTAGAAGCCATTGTCGATCGTGTGATCGCAGAGATCTTGGAACGTTTTCCAAATGGCGTGAAGATCTATGAGATCCAAAACGTTGTTGAACATGAATTGCTTCAAGCCAACGAATATGCGATTGCTGAGAGCTACATTACTTATCGGACTCAGCGGGATTTTGAGCGCTCAAAAGCGACGGATATCAACTTTACGATTGGAAAACTCCTCAACAAGGACCAAGCGGTTGTCAATGAAAATGCCAATAAGGACAGCGATGTCTTTAATACGCAACGGGATTTGACGGCGGGGATCGTTGGTAAGTCTATTGGTCTTAAAATGTTGCCTAAACACGTAGCCAATGCCCACCAAAAAGGGGATATCCACTACCATGATTTGGACTATAGCCCTTATACACCGATGACCAACTGCTGTTTGATCGATTTTGAAGGCATGCTCAGAAATGGCTTTAAGATTGGGAATGCAGAAGTAGAAAGTCCTAAGTCTATCCAAACTGCAACGGCTCAAATCTCGCAGATTATTGCCAATGTAGCTTCTAGTCAGTACGGGGGGTGCTCAGCTGACCGGATCGATGAGGTCCTGGCCCCTTATGCAGAAAAGAACTACCAAAAACACTTGGCAGATGCCAAAGAGTGGGTGCTTCCTGAAAAGCAGGAGGACTATGCTTGGAGCAAGACTCAAAAAGATATCTATGATGCCATGCAATCGCTGGAATATGAGATCAATACCCTCTTTACCTCAAACGGACAAACTCCCTTTACTTCGCTTGGTTTTGGTCTTGGGACCAATCGCTTCGAGCGGGAAATCCAAAAGGCGATTTTGGAAATCAGAATCAAGGGACTTGGATCGGAACATCGGACCGCTATCTTTCCAAAACTGATCTTTACCCTTAAGCGGGGGCTCAACCTAGAACTTGGAACTCCTAACTATGATATCAAGCAATTGGCCTTGGAATGTGCAACGAAGCGTATGTATCCAGACGTTTTGTCTTATGACAAGATTGTCGAGTTGACAGGCTCCTTCAAGGTGCCGATGGGATGTCGCTCTTTCCTTCAAGGTTGGAAGGACGAGAATGGTGTGGAAGTTAATTCTGGCCGGATGAACCTAGGGGTTGTGACAGTCAATTTACCTCGGATTGCCTTGGAATCAGGCGGAGACAAGGAGAAGTTCTGGCAAATCTTTAATGAACGGATGAACATCGCTGAAGATGCCTTGGTTTACCGGGTGGAACGCACCAAAGAAGCGACACCAGCTAATGCGCCGATTCTCTACCAATATGGGGCTTTCGGAAAACGCTTGGGCAAGTATGACCAGGTAGATCAGCTCTTCCGTCATCGCAGAGCAACTGTTTCTCTGGGCTATATCGGACTCTATGAAGTCGCAACCGTCTTTTATGGTCCAAATTGGGAACACAATTCAGAAGCCAAACAATTCACGATCGATATCATCAAGGATATGAAAGCGCGTGTGGAAGAATGGTCTGACCAGTATGATTACCACTTCTCTATCTATTCGACTCCGTCAGAAAGCTTGACAGACCGCTTCTGTCGCCTAGATACGGAGAAATTTGGTAAGGTTCCGGATATCACAGACAAGGAATACTACACCAATAGTTTCCACTACGATGTTCGTAAGAACCCAACGCCATTTGAGAAGTTGGATTTTGAGAAAGTTTATCCTGAAGCAGGTGCGTCTGGTGGCTTTATCCACTATTGTGAATACCCTGTGCTCCAACAAAATCCAAAAGCCCTTGAAGCGGTTTGGGATTATGCCTATGACCGGGTCGGTTATCTCGGAACCAATACGCCGATTGACCGTTGTTACAAGTGTGATTTTGAAGGAGATTTCACGCCGACTGAGCGCGGATTTGCTTGTCCAAACTGTGGTAATAGCGATCCGAAAACGGTTGATGTGGTCAAACGGACCTGTGGTTATCTAGGAAACCCGCAAGCTCGTCCCATGGTCAATGGCCGTCATAAGGAAATCGCTGCACGGGTCAAACACATGAATGGATCCACTATCAAATCAGCTGGACACCAAGTGACAGATTAGAAAAGGACATTATGGGAAAATACCAATTAGATGATAAAGGCAAGGCTCAGGTTCAACGATTCCACGAGAAGCATTCAAAGGGTGGAATCAATAAAAAAGACCGAGTAGCAAGCCTGAGAGAACAATTTTTAAAAAAGGCTAAGAAAAAATAAAAGTGAGAGTCCGCTCTCACTTTTCTCTTATGGGGAGGTAAAGATGGAATTACGCAGACCAACTTTAGCAGATAAAGAAACCATTCTAAGCATGATGGCAGAGTTCGAAGAGACCCAATCGGCTCATGACGGTGGCTTTTGGGATGCTGAGAACTTTGATTATGAAGAGTGGCTAGAAACTTGCCATAATAAAGAAATGGGAATAGGATTGCCTGAAAATCGTGTTCCATCAATTCAGTTCGTATTGTTTGATAAATCAGGTCATGCTTTAGGTTTTTTGAATCTACGGCTGAGACTAAATGAGGGCTTGCTGAATTATGCTGGCCACATTGGCTACTCCATTCGTCCATCTGAAAGAGGTAAGGGCTATGCAAAAGAAGCTCTCCGACAAGGTCTGCGAGTAGCTAAGGAAAAGAATATCAAACGAGCTCTGGTAACTTGTAGCACAGAAAATCCGGCTAGTCGAGCTGTTATCTTAGCTAACGGTGGTGTTTATGAGGATGTTCGAAATGGAACGGAGCGGTATTGGATAGAGGTGGACTAGAAAGATGATATGGAATACACCAAAACCAGGCGAATGGAAGAGTGAGGAACTGAGTCAAGGGCGCATCATCGACTACAAGGCCTTTAACTTTGTGGATGGAGAAGGAGTGCGCAACTCCCTCTACGTAGCAGGTTGTATGTTTCACTGTGAGGGCTGTTACAATGTAGCGACCTGGTCTTTCAATGCAGGAATTCCTTATACCAAAGAGTTAGAAGAGCAGATCATGGAAGATCTGGCCCAACCCTATGTCCAAGGCTTAACCTTGCTAGGAGGAGAGCCATTTCTTAATACAGGTATTCTTTTACCCCTTGTAAAACGTATTCGAAAAGAATTGCCGGAAAAAGATATTTGGTCTTGGACCGGCTACACTTGGGAAGAAATGATGTTAGAAACGCCTGATAAACTGGAGCTCTTGTCGCTGATTGATATCCTGGTCGATGGACGCTATGATAAAAGCAAGCGCAACCTCATGTTGCAGTTCCGTGGGTCTTCCAACCAGCGGATTATTGATGTTCAAAAATCATTGAAAGAAGGAATGGTTGTCATCTGGGACAAGCTCAATGATGGCAAGGAAAGTTTTGAGCAGGTCAAGCGGGATGATCTTTTGTAGGATCTTCAAGAGAGTGGGACAGAAATCGGTAATTCGTTAGAATTCGATTTCGTCGTCCCACCTCCGCACA
>NZ_JUPI01000125.1 GCF_001074805.1 Streptococcus parasanguinis
GGAGGTGGGACGACGAAATCGAATTCTAACGAATTACCGATTTCTGTCCCACTCTCTTTTTTATTTTTGTTTCAATTCTGTTCGCAGGGCTTCTTGTTGCTCTTTTGTCAGATGAACGCCCTTACTTGCAACAATCTGGCTAGAGACTTTGTTAGCAAATCTTAAGGCTTGCGTCATATCTAAACCTTCTAAACGAGCGGATATAAAGGCTCCCACATGGCTATCTCCAGCACCTACTGTATCGACAACTTCTGTTGGAAAACCGTCTGCTTCATACCAGTTGCCATCATAGGCAACCGCTCCGTTTTCACCCAAGGTGACAATGACTAATTGTCCCGTTCTCTGATACAAGTGTTCGATGGCTGGCTGGATCTCTCTACACCCTGAAAAAGCCAGTGCTTCAGTCTCATTAACATGGAGAATTGGATGCAGATCATAAATTGCTTCCAGTCGATCCTTTGGAATCAAGAGTCCACGTGGCCCAGGTGCGAAAACCACCTGGCCCTCTAGTTGCGAAACAGACTGGACCAATGCAAGACCAGTTGGCTCCTCGACTTCAAGGCCACACAAGTAGATGTAATCAAACCGATCTGTCTCAACCTCTTTTAGCCACTCTGCTTGGAAGCTATACTCCACTCCGTGGTCCGATAAGAAGGTCCTCTCACCATCAGACTCTACAAAGCAGTAACAGCAACCATTGGCCCCTTCTAATGAGATGCTAGAGGAAATCCCTAATTGTTTCAATTCTCTCCGAATAAAATCACCATATATTCCAGAACCGACTGGCGAGACAAACTGGTAGGGTTGCGACAAAAAATGAAGGATATTAACGACATTAAAGGCACAACCTCCCACAGACCATTGCTGGTGATCAATATGGGCATCTCCTTCACGACTCGGCAAACGATCCAAGTAAATCATCACATCACAAACTGTAGAACCAATAATTAAGGCAGCTGTCATCTTTTTCTCCTTACTTTGCCTTCTATTATACCAGAGGAAAGATAAAAAACAACCAACCCCATGTGGAGTGGTTGCTTCTCTTTTTAGTCACGATAAACAGGTTGAGGGCCAAAGGTTTGGGAAACCGGCATGATTTCAATCCGATTGACATTGACATGCTTGGGCTGTTGGATCAACCAAGCTACGGTGTTGGCAATGTCTTCAGGCTGAATGGCATGGGCACCTCGATAGAGGGCCTCTACCCGTTTTTCGTCTCCTTTAAAGCGAATAGAAGAGAACTCTGTCCCTTCGCAAAGACCAGGTTCAATATTGCTGACACGAATCTTCTTGCCAGCTAGATCCGCCCGAAGATTGAGGGAGAATTGCTTGACAAAAGCCTTGGATGCCCCGTAAACATTGGCCCCTGGATAAGGCACAGTCCCTGCTGTAGAGCCCAAATTGATAATATAGCCATCATTTCGTTCCACCATCTGGGGCAAGATTTTCCTTGTCAGATAGGTCAGGCCGACAATATTGGTCTGAATCATGGTCAGCCAGTCTGCAATCTCTGCTTCATAAGCTGGGGCGAGGCCTAGAGCTAAGCCAGCATTATTGACCAAAACATCCACTCTCTCCCAAGCTTTTGGCAAACTGGCAAGTGCATGATCTACCTGAGAAAGATCCGTCACATCCATTTGCAGGGGATAAAAGGCTTCTCCCAACTCTTCTTGAAGGGCCTGTAATTTATCGATGCGTCTAGCTGACCCGATCACACGGTATCCATCTGCTACTAAGCGACGGCAAATCGCTTGACCAAAGCCAGCTGAAGCTCCTGTTACTAAAATCGTTTCTGACATGTCATTACCTCCATGGATTGTAAAAACGTCCCTGATTGACAAAGATCAGGACAATACTCAAGACCAGAACAGCTAAGGCTGATAGAATCATCCCATAATCTTTCATTTCCATGGCTTGATGAGAATACCAGGTCCGCTTTTTATTTTTACCAAAGCGACGCAGTTCCATGGCTGTAGAAATACTGTCAATTCGTTCAAGTGAGCTAAAGATTAAGGGGGAGATAATTTGCAAATTGCCTTTGATCCGCTGGATCAGCTTGGCCTTTTTGGACAACTCTACCCCTCTGGCTTCCTGAGACAATTTAATCGTTTGATATTCTTCTTGTACGTCAGGAATGTAACGCAGAGTCAAGCTAACAGAATAGGCAATCTTGTAGGATACGCCAATTTGGTTGAGGCTTGAAGCAAACTGACTAGGATGGGTCGTCATCAAAAAAATCAAGGCTAGAGGTATGGTACAGACATACTTAAGAGCTAGATTAAAAAGATAAAAGAGTTCCTGCAAGGTGATACTATAGGAGCCCCACCCCTTCATCAGTACTGTCTTTGCCCCGTAAATCTCTACACCATACTGGGGGGCAAAGAGATAGACCATGACAACATTTAACAGTGCAAAAACAAAAGCAAATGCAAGTACAAATGAAATATCTCGAAATCGAATACGAGCTGTAGAGAATAAAAGCAAGGCGCCCACACCAATTCCTAGAAGGAGCCGGGTATCATAACTCAACATGGCCGCAAGAGATACAAAAAGAAGAAAGAGTAACTTACTCGCACCTGAAAGGCGATGAAGAAAACTCGTCCCCTCATGGTAGCCGACTAATCGATGCTTCATGACCTACTCCTTTCTGTTGCATATAAAACTGCGTTAGAGCCAAGGGATCCATTCCTAATCGATTGGCTAAGGCAAAAATCGAAGTCTCTTTGAGATTAGCCTCTTGTAAAATATCCGGATGAGTGAACAGCTCTGCAGGTGAGAGATCTGCTAGAATTTGCCCATCTGATACTACAAGGGCACGATCAGAATAATCCAACATCAGTTGCATATCATGGGTAATCATGACAATGGTATGGCCTTTTTCTTGCAAGCTATCTAGAAATTCCATGATTTCAGTGTAATTGCGCTGGTCCTGACCTGCTGTCGGCTCATCCAAGACCAAAATTTCTGGTCCTAAAACTAGTATCGAGGCGATGGTCACCCGTTTCTTTTGCCCATATGAGAGAGCAGAAATCGGCCATTTACGAAACTCATAGAGACCACAAGTTTTCAGCACTTGATAGACACGCTCTTTGATATCTTCTTCCGATACCCCCCGCAAGCGCAAACCTAGAGCGACTTCGTCAAAAATCATATTGGTCGAAATCATTTGATTGGGGTTTTGCAGGACATAGCCGACTCGCTCAGCCCGTTCCTTGACACTCTCCTGCTTGATATCTTCGCCTCTAGAGGTGTATTGCCCTTCTGTGGTAATGAATCCACAGATGGCTTTCGCAAGAGTTGATTTCCCTGCTCCATTCTTCCCGACAATCGCTAAGCGCTGCCCTTTCGGAATCGTGAGGGATATATCTTTTAAGATCGGATGATTTTCTTGATAGGCAAAGGAAATCTGCTCCAACTTCAATAGTTCTTCCGTCTCACCAGTTTTAGTAAAGGTCGCTTCTGGAATGGAACGATTCACACCAGTAAGTTCGATATCTTCTAGACGATCTAGATGCTCCAATTGATCGATATCCTGACCAAGCTGGCGAAGAGTTGTTAAATAAAGAGGTTCTCGAATCCCATTTTCAGCTAGCAGTGTCGTCCTCAACAACTCATCTGGTTGACCATTATAGAGAACTTGTCCTTGATTGATCAAGATAACCCGATCAACAGGACGGTAGAGTACATCCTCTAAGCGGTGTTCGATAATAATGGTGGTCGTCCCCTGTTCTTCATGAATCTGATCAATCAGATCAATAATATCCTGACCCGACTTGGGATCTAGATTAGCCAGTGGCTCATCAAAAAGGAGGATCGGACTTTCGTCAATCAGTACACCTGCTAAGCTCACTCGCTGTTTTTGCCCACCGGACAAATCTTGTGGCCGATGATCCAAGAGCTTCATCAAATCTAAGCGTTCTGCCCAACTCTGCACACGCTCTTTCATCGTTCCCAGATCCACCATGTCATTTTCAAGGGCAAAAGCCAAGTCTTCTGCGACACTCAAACCGATAAACTGGCCGTCTGTATCTTGCAAAACCGTACTGACCAAATGAGATTTCTCATAAATACTGAGATCAAAGGCTTCTTTCCCCTGAATGAGGAATTGTCCACTACTGGTTCCCTTATAGATATTGGGGATAATCCCATTTAAGCACTGGCCAATGGTTGACTTCCCAGAACCAGATGGCCCAACAATCAGAACCTTTTCCCCCTTATAAATGGTTAAGTTGAGATTTTTTAAAGTTGGCTCAGACTGTGCCTTGTATTGGAAGGAAAAATCCTTCAGTTCAATCATTGCTTCTTTCATTTAGTTTGCCTTTTCCCAAAAGAGCGCAAATTGGATGGCCAAATCCGCGATTCGATCCTTGCTATCTAAATCCTCATGACTAGATAAGGTTCGGATATCCCATTTTTCTTCCGAGAGGTGGTCTGCTGCGTAGAAGAAATGGCAGAGCTCAAAGCCCCTATAAGCTGCTAAGGCTGCCACTGCCGAACATTCCATATCCACACAGATGGCTCCTGCTTCCTTTCGTCGCTTCATCTTGTCGATGGTTTCCCGGTAGGGTGCATCTGTCGTCCACACTTTTCCTGACTGATAAGAAACCTTGTGACTGTCCAGAAAGGCTTGGAAGAGAGGGAGGGTTTTCTTGTTTACTTCCACTTCATCACTAGCCGGAAGATAGTGGTAGCTGGTCCCTTCATCACGAAGAGCTGCTGTTGGAATGATGATGGAGGTCGCTTCAATATCCCTGTCCAAAACCCCACAAGTCCCAAAAAGAACGAGTTTTTCCATCCCAAATTGAATCAAATCCTCAATAATTCCCACACAGGAAGCTGCCCCAACGGGCGCATTAAAGGCAGCGATCTGTTGGTCTCCGATAGTGATCCCATAAACGAAAACTTCAAAGTTGGCCATGGAGGTTCTTGTGATGACCTCATGTTCATAATTTTCAAGGAGGCGCGCAAAAGTTACTCTTGAAAAGCAAGAGATGACTACTTTGGGAAATCCTTCAATTGGTTTGTGTAAGTCTTGTGGATTAATAATAGCCTGTCGGTTGGCGTCAAATTCTTCTAACAACATCTCGGGCACCTCATTCATTCTATTTCTAGTTCTCTATTATAGCACAATTAGCCTGCTCGATGGTTTTTGCTCAAAAGAAGAAACATAAAAAAGAACTGCTCCCAGACGTTAGATTTTTCGGATCAAACGTCGGAAGGACAGTTCACTGCAATATTTTTTACTTATTCTCCAATTGTGCTAATTCTAGCAAGCGTTCTTTGGACAATTTTTTGATTTCAATTTGACTAGCATCAAGCAGCTGGAATTCATCTGGCTCTAAGGCCTCCAGTAAGTCCTTCAGAGCAAGAGAACCAATTGGATGGTAATTTTCTGGCTTATCCGGATCTCCCTCGATCGCTACCAATAGCACCCGCCAATCAATGATACCCGCTAAGCCCACGATTTCTACATATTCTGCAGGAACATGTGGCACCCGTGGCAAGACTGTATCCGTATCTTCTGTCAAGCTATAGCTGGCTAAGAAGGCTCCTGTCTCCTCCTGTTGGTAAAAACGGACTTGACTGAAATAAGCTGCACTATATTGAATCTTCTTGATAAAGGCGGAGTAGGCTTCTAGGGGATGGACATGGTTCAAGACTTCCTGCACTGTATCCCGATCCAAATAGACCGGATGAGCGAAGCCTTGTACTTCAAACTCTTTTAGATCTTTTTCCTTGGTCAAATTCCCCAGCGTTTCTAGGATAACGACTTCATAATCAAAATGGAAAATAGAATCTGGAGTATAGCTCACGCCGTCGCTAGCCACAATCTCCGTTCCCAACACTTCTGCTAAACGACTGATCCAGCGCAGGGCCAACTGCCAATCTTCTTCTATCGCAAAAGAGGGCACCTGAATTTGATAGGACTCTTCCTTATCAAAATAGCGTAACTGCAGAGGAAGACCACTCTTTCTATACACGATACAGTTCAAGCCTTCAAAATCATTTAAGGGACGATGAAGAGTAGCAGGATCATAGTTGTAGGTTGTCAACCCTTCCACCAATTTAAGAACTTCCTGTGCTGCGAGTACTTTCTGATAGCCAAATAAGCTCTTTTTATTTTTGATTGAAAACACGATACTCATTTGTTTTCTCCTTTGTGAAATCGCTTACCTAAAGTATAGCACAATTTTCAATCAATTTCCATATAAAAACAGCCTGAGCTTTCAGACTGTTTGTTTCCATTATGCAGGTGCTCCATCAAGCGTCTCACCGATAAGGGCCAAACGCTCAGCAACCTCTGCTTGTGACAAGTTGTGTTCTTCTACATAGCGATTGCGAGGGTGAACCCGGCACTCATGTGAGCAGCCACGGAGGTACTTGTCTTCGTTTTCTTCTGAGGTCAAGATGCGACGGTTACAGAAAGGATTTCCACAGTTGACATAGCGTTCGCATGGTGTTCCATCAAACCAGTCTTTTCCGACAACGCTTGGATCGACATGGTTGACATCGACTGCAATCCGCTCGTCAAAGACGTACATTTTCCCATCCCACAGTTCGCCTTGAACTTCTGGGTCTTTCCCGTAAGTGGCGATTCCGCCATGCAATTGACCGACATCTTTGTAGCCCTCACGCACCATCCAGCCTGAGAATTTCTCACAGCGGACTCCACCAGTACAGTAGACGACAACACGCTTGTCCATGAATTTTTCCTTGTTATCACGAACCCATTGTGGCAATTCACGGAAGTTGCGGATGTCAGGACGAATAGCGCCACGGAAGTGACCAAGATCGTACTCGTAGTCATTCCGAGTATCAAGGACAACGGTATCTTCGTCGAGAAGAGCTTCTTTAAACTCTTTTGGTGACAAGTAAGCACCTGTTGTTTCAAGAGGATTGATATCGTTATCGAAGTTATCATCTTCTAAACCAAGGTGGACAATCTCTTTCTTATAACGTACAAACATCTTCTTGAAAGCTTGCTCTTCTTCCTCATCAATCTTGAACCAGAGGTCTTCCATCCCTGGAAGGCTGTGAACGTAGTCCATGTATTTTTGCGTTGTTTCGTAGTCACCAGATACGGTTCCGTTAATCCCTTCATCAGCGACTAGGATACGACCTTTAAGGCCGATTGATTTACAGAAGGCCAAGTGATCAGCCGCAAATTGTTCTGCGTTTTCGATGGGAACATATTTATAATAAAGTAATACACGAATAGGTTTTGCCATGTCATTCTCTTTTCTAAGATTAAATTATCAGAATTTTTCATTCAACTATACCAGTATACTCTCCCAAGAAAACGAATGCAATTTATTTGACTGAAAAATAAAAGCCTGGGTTTCCAGACTTTTACACGACGACACCAAGGTTCCAACTTTCCTACTCTTCCTTTTCCATCTGATCCAGATAGGCTTCATAGCGTTTTTTCTCAACTTTTGCAAGGAGCATTACAAGGGTATTCATCCCCCATACAATCGGAAGATTCAGTAAAAAGGTAATAGGAAGTACTAGTAAGAATTTTGAATGGAAGGGATTGGCCTGATAGACAGCCTGGTTTAATTGAAAATTTTGAGCCCAGATGAACAAGGAGAGAATTGAGGTTACTGCTACAATTCCCGTCGCATTTAGATAGCTATAACTGATAAATCTCACACCCAATCGTTGACAACGAACAGAGTAATACAATCCTGAGACGATGAGTAAGGCTACCACCATGATTGGACTGAGCCCCACCTTAGATGTAAAAATGGATCCCACACTAAAAACAGTTAAGGCAAGGAAAAGAAAACCAGCCGTCTCAGCACCAGCCTTATTAGCTAAGCCTTCTTCTCGTTCATCTATGATTTGTTTGTTCAGCAATTGTAATCTCATTGCTTTCTCCTTATTCTTCATCCTCTAACTCTGCCTCGATCTTCTCTTGTTTTTTCCGATTGATAAGAGCAAGTGGTTTTTCAAGCAGATCTGTCAGGATGGCAAAAACGATGATTTCTAATAAAATTTTGATCAGATACTTGGGACTCAAGATAAAGCTCGTTGCCTCTCGTTTTCCAATCACATCCATGGCTATCATCAGCACAGCAAAGACTAGACCTGACCCAAGGCGACTCAACCAGCTATCTTTTTCTAACACATCTCGGATATCAATCCCTGAACTGATCCTTCTTAGCAGAGCATAAGCCCCCATGGCAATCAGAAGGAACATCTCAGGGAGATAAGCGACTAGGTCTAAGTCCAGGATACTGGACTTCACAAAGGCAGATAGGGCAATAAAGCAGGTCATGCCAAGTACAAGTTCTCCTGCGATTTTTCCATCAAGTAGCATAGTCCGTTCATCTTTTACAATTGGTTCTTTCTTTTGTTTCATATTCTTCCTCTTTCTATTATTAAAACTGTTACTCCCAGAACAGTTGATCCAGCGTCTTATCCAAGGTCTTACAGATGGCAAGGCAGAGACTGAGGGTTGGGTTATACTTTCCCGCCTCAATCAGACCGATGGTCTGGCGCGTCACTCCAATGGCATCTGCAAGATCCCCCTGGGTCATATCATGCTCGACCCGGGCCATTTTTAATTTGAGATTTTTCGCCACAGGCTTTTCCTTTCTTATTTTTATAGCTCTATTATACACTATATTTTCTATTTTGCAATATATATCTTGCATTTTGTAAAAAATATTTTTGATAAACAAAAAAAGCCTGATTTCCCAGGCTTTATTCGTTACTTCTTCTCTTTTGTTAGAAATGGCTGTAGGAGATATGACAGTCCCCATCCTAATCCAGCACCTAGTAAGACCGTGAAGACAAACCAAGTGATGGTCGTTAGATCTGGTGATACCATCACCCGATTGACATAATCTATTGATTTTCCACGATTCAGTAAAGACATGCGGTAACTTGCTGGATAGAACCACATCATGAGAATAGGTCCTGTCGTCGCAAAGGCAAAAATGACAAAAGACAAGGCATTTCGTAAATTCGAGCGAAAACGATTACTTGAAGCAAGCATCTCTGCAAAACTCCCTGCTATCAAGGCTGGAATAAAGGCACCTGCACCGTGACGCGAAAAGAGGAAGAAGGATCCAATCATACAGCCCACTAGAAAGATGGCGCCAATTGCTTTGATTCTTTCCAAGTAATAGCGGTAGATAGGCCCGCCAATAAGGGCTGAAAAGGCGGGCGCATAAAACATATTTCCTTGGTGATCCACCAGGTTTCCAACTAAGACCCCCAGTCCAATCGCAAGAAAATAGAGGAAGGCGAAGGCTACAACTTGTTTCATCTGATTACCATTTATTCTATTCATAGGACACTGATCCTAACGATGGCTAATTTTCTTGGATAGGAAATCGCCCATAAATTGGACCAGAACGATCAGAATGAGAATCAACAAGGTCGCTACAAAGATGACATCATTGTTAAACATGTTTTTCCCGTAGTTGATGGCTAAGGTTCCTAGTCCTCCTGCACCAACGGCACCCGCCATGGCGGTTTCCCCGATCAAGGAAATGATGGTCACGGTTGTTACACGGATCAAATCTGGAAGCCCTTCACGAAGGTAGACACCGACAATATCCCAGAAAGTTGCCCCACTGGCTTGGGCCGCTTCAATCACGCCTCCATCCAATTCGGACAAGACCACTTGAACTTGGCGAGCAAAGAATGGAAAGACAGCTAGGGACAATGGAACAAGGGCTGCTGTAGGTCCGATGGTATTTTTCAAGAGCAAGTAGGTCAATGGATTAATAAAGGCCAACAAGATAATGAAGGGAATGGCGCGGAACAAAGAAGTAACCTTGTCCAAAATTTGGAAAACGATTCTATTTTCGATGACGCCACCTGGACGGGTCAAGACTAATAAAAGCCCTGTCACCAAACCTAAAAATCCACCAATAATGAAGGAAATAACGGTCATATAAAGGGTCAGGTAAATAGCGGTTCCCCAACCATACTGGCCAGACCACCCTAATTTATAGACATTTGGTAAATATGTTTGAATTAACTGGATCATGCTTTTCTCCCATCTTTCACAATAGTCACGGAAACTCCTGCATTTTCTAACTCAGCTTTGGCCGTTTCCAGATTTTGAGTTTCACCTGATAAGATGACCACCAACTCTCCGACAGGAGTGTGATCAAGGATCTCGATATTCCCAAATAAAATGTTGGCAGATACTTGGTACTGCTTGTAAATATCATTGATGATCGCTGTATCTGTTACAGAACCTGCATACTTGAGATGCGCTAAAATCGAATCATCTGGCAAGTTCTTAACAATAGCTTGTTGGTTGATTTTCACCATGGCTTCATCGATTCCTGTTGCAACAGTGATAAAGTCTTGGGTCAAGCCATTTTTCGGATTGGAGAAGATATCTAAAACAGATCCTTCTTCGATCAGCTCGCCATTTTGCATGACAGCTACTCGGTTCGCTATATCTTTGACAATTTGCATCTCATGGGTGATCAAGACAATAGTTAAGCCTAGTTTTTTGTTCAATTCTTGCAATAAAGCTAGAATTTGTTTGGTCGTCTTTGGATCCAAGGCTGAAGTTGACTCATCTGAGATCAAAATCTTGGGATCGTTGGCAAGGGCACGCGCAATCGCAACACGTTGCTTTTGACCACCAGACAATTGGGCTGGGTAATTTTCTGCACGGTCAGCTAGACCAACTAGTTCCAACAATTTCGCCACTTTCTCATTCTTTTGTTCTTTGTTTAATTTAGAATGCTTGAGGGCGAAAGCCACATTTTCTGCGACAGTCATTTGAGCCATCAAGTTGAAGTGTTGGAAGATCATCCCGATATCCCGACGTTTCTCTCTTAGGGCAGCTGGTTTCAAAGTTACTTCATTTTGGTAGATCACATCTCCATCCACAGTGATGGTTCCGGCGCTAGGCACTTGCAAGAGATTGATCACCCGAACCAAGGTCGATTTTCCGGCTCCGGAATAACCCACAATCCCATAGATATCGCCTTCATTGATCTGAATGGTCACATCTTTGACAGCTTGAATCTGTCGTTTCTTTTGCTGGAAGGTCACATCAATGTGGTCCAGCTGAATCATTGCTTTACTCATAACTTGCTATTAACTCCTTTATCAATTCAATATGGGTGTAATAATCGGCGATTTTCACATTTTCGTCGCCCCCATGATCACGGCTATTGGCATTGCCAATTCCAAAGGCTGCCATCGGCACCTGCAAAGCCTCAAATACCGTATACATTGGTCCTGTTCCCGCTGTTGTTGGAAGAACTGAAACCCCTTCTTTATAGAATTCTTTGGCCAGCCGAATGACATTTAAAATCGATGGGGCACTCATATCACTTCGGTAGCTCATTTCACCGAGAGTGTAGACCAATTCGACCTGATCATAGCCATTTTTCTTCAATTGCTGCTTGATCTTTTCTAAGACATCTTTGGGATCTAGTCCTGGAACCAAGCGCACCTCCATCTTAGCACGCGCCTCTGCTGGAAGAATCGTTTTGACACCTTGACCTTGGTAACCAGAACCAAAACCTTCAATATTCAAAGCTGGTTCAAAATAGAAACGGCGCAAGAATTCTTTCCGGTCTTCCTTCAAGACGGGGAGAGTAAGACCATAGGTTTCTGCAACATCTTCTGGGCCTTTGTTGGCATATTGTTCAATCAAAGCCAGCTCGCGTTCATTGGGTTCTTGAATCTGATCGTAAATCCCATCCACCAAGATTCGACCTTCTTTGTCACGTAGACTTGCAATGGCATTTAACAAATACCAGGAAGCAGAGTCTACGACACCACCATAGCTGGAATGGATATCCACTTCTGCACTCTTCACCACCATATCAAAGGTGACGATCCCTTTGCTACCACCAGAAATTTCCAACTGACCCTGATGATTTCGGGTACCTTGTTCCCAAACTAGGAGGTCTGCCCCACGCAAGTGTTTCTTGTGTTTAGCTAAGTATTTATCCAAGTCAGTCGATGCAGACTCCTCTGCCCCTTCGATGATAAAGGTGATATTGACTGGCAAATCGCCACTTTCACGAATGTATTTTCGAAGAGCTGTGAGACGAGCTGTGATATGTCCCTTGTCATCATCAACCCCTCGACCGTACATGGTCCCGTAATGAACCGATAAGGTAAAAGGATCTCCCGTCCAAGGTTGGTCTCCATCCGCTGGTACTGTATCATAGTGGTTATAAAAGATGATGGTTTTTGCCTCTGGATTTGGGGAGAAAAATTTGGCAATCACAAAAGAGGCTGTGTAGCTATCATCAACTTCGACTTTGGCTCCTGCAGCTGTAAAAATTTCCCCCAAATAGTTGGCCACTTCCTTGAGACCTACTTGTTGAGCAAAGATGGATTTTTTTGAAATCAAGGTTCGCAACACTTCAAAATAATGTTGTGCGACCTCATCATTTTCAAATTTACGAATTTGTTCCGCTTCTGTTGCAAAAGGCATGCATTCCTCCTAATACACGATAAGAGGTAGAGAATTGCTTCTCCACCTCCTTCATACACTTGAGATCGAATCTTAAAAGACTGGTTGGTCCATTCCTTCTGAAGATTCTTCGATCACTTTCTTCACATTGTCTTTGTGATAGGCTTTGATGATTTCTTTGATCGCTTTTGCTTTATCAGATTTTTCCCAATCTTTCTTAGCAGCGATCAAATTGTACCATTGTTTTGAGTTGTTGTCTTTCTTTTCAACATAGATCGCTTTTTTGAAATCAACGCCTGCTTCACGAACGAAGGTATTGTTGATGACAGCAGCATCTACTGATGGAAGAGCAGATGGTGTTTGTGAAGCATCCAATTCAGAGATCTTCAAATCTTTTGAATTTTCTTTGATATTTGATACGTTTGCCAATTGTCCATCTTTGGTATCCAATTTAATCAAACCTGCTGATTGCAAGACATACAAGGCACGGCTTTCATTTGTTGGGTCATTTGGTACAGCGATTGTTCCACCTTTAGGAATTTCTTTGATAGAAGTGTATTTGTTTTTACCGTTTTCTGTACCAGAGTAAAGACGGATTGGAGCGATGTAAGTATCTGCTACTGCAACAAGGGCTTTGTCGTTTTTAGAATTCCAGTTATCCAAGAAGTTGTAGTGTTGGAATGCATTGATATCTACGCTACCATCTTTTACAGCCACGTTTGGTTGTGAGTAATCTGTAAATTGAGTGAATTCCAATTTGATCCCTGTTTTAGCGTCATCCAAGTTCTTTTGAACTTGATCCCAACGAGCTTTTTCAGTGTCGCTCAAAGTCATGACACCCACTTTAACTGTTGTTTCACCATCTTTGCTAGATGATTTTGAAGAACCACATGCTGCAAGAGCAAACGTTGCGATAGCTGCAAGAGCTGTTAAACCAAGAATTTTTTTCAATTTCATTTTAAAATCTCCTTTAAATATATATTATTCTTTAATATCTTTTGCTTCTGGTAGGTAAGAACCACCGAAGTATTTTTTAGACAATTTTTCAAGGGTTCCATTGTCATAGAGTTCCTTGATGCGTTTGTTGACAAATTTTTGAAGGTCTTTATCCTCTTTTGCAATAATTGGATAAACATAAGGTTGTTGGTCGCTTGGAAGCTCAATGACTTTCAAGTTGTCATAGCCTTGATCACGAATGATGGTATCTACAGAAATACGTTCGAAGATCTTGTAATCGGTACGACCATCCGCTAGATTGGCCATGATGGTTTGAATCGTTCCATCTGTGTATTGCAAGTCGGTTGGATTATCTGAATGTTTTTTATTGTAATCTTCTAATTGTT
This sequence comes from Streptococcus parasanguinis, assembly GCF_001074805.1. Taxonomy (GTDB): domain Bacteria; phylum Bacillota; class Bacilli; order Lactobacillales; family Streptococcaceae; genus Streptococcus; species Streptococcus parasanguinis_A. Next base: position 13,759 of record NZ_JUPI01000125.1, read on the forward strand.
TAGCAGTAGATGTTCCTTGAACAACTTCTGTTTTCTTGCCACCAATATCATCCAAAGATTTAATAGAAGAATCTTTTGGTACGACCAATACTAGTGGATTACGAGCATATGGATTTGGATAGAGGTATTTTTCTTCCCGCTCTTTTGAGTAGCTGATGTTGTTGGCACCGATTTGGAAACGGTCACTATCTAATCCAGCAAAGACTGAAGACCACTCTGTCTTGTTAAAGTTCACTTCGTATTTGTCTGAACCTTTAAAGATTTCACGCAATACTTCGATCTCATAACCAGTTAGCTTGCCGTCTTTTTCTTCATAAGAGAAGGGTTTGGTTGTTCCAACCGTCCCAACTTCAATGGTTTTCTTCCCACTGGCTGATTTGCCAGATGAACATGCTACTAAAGCACTGGTTGCAAGGACTGCAACTAATCCTAAAGCAGAATACTTAATCATTTTTTTTAGATTCATAGGATCTCCTTTTTGGTTTCAGGCACATAAAACGCCATTTTAAAAGTATTTTTTTATTTTATCAAAAAAGCATTCACTTGCCTAATATATATTTTTTATGGAGGTGATAGTTTTTCTTTATCACACTTCTTTTTCTTTAAAATACCGCAATAAAGCTTGCGCATTTTCAACATAATAGGGAACCGACACCTGAAAGGCTGCATCATCGATGGTCATGTGATCATGATGGAGGTCTGGCGCATCCGGATCTCCATTTGAACCGATAAAGGCAAAGACTCCAGGAATTCGTTCTTGGTAAAAGGCGAAGTCTTCTCCAGCTGTAGATGGATTTGCTGGAAGCACCTCAGCCAAGTCTTGTGAAGCTTCCCAAACGACTTTGGTCAATTCCTCATCATTAAAGGTAACAGGCGGGGTCACTCCCCACTCAAAAGCCACATCCACTTCCAGGCTTTTTGCTATATGACGAATGATCGAAATAAAATGTTCCTTCAACTCTCTTTGCACACTCGGATTAAAGGAGCGAATCGTTCCTTCAAAATAGCCTGATTTTGGGAGTACATTCCAGGTTGAACCCACATCTAGATGCGTAATCGATAAAACAGCTGTTTCAAAGGGAGAAATGGTCCGTGAAATTAATAATTGTATATTCTGAACCATGGTTGTGACGGCTGTTACCGTATCAACTCCTAAATCCGGTCTTGCAGCATGGCTACTAACCCCTGTTACAGTGACCTTAAATTTCTCTACCCCTGCCATCATAGCTCCGGCATTCAAAGCAAGTTGTCCTGCTTTTAGCTGAGGCATATTATGAAATCCAATAATTCCTTGAACATCCTCCAACAGTCCTGTTGCTAGAACGTCAGAAGCACCTTCTGAAATTTCTTCTGCTGGTTGAAAGATCAAGCGTATTGTTCCTTCCAGCTGGTCTTCTTTTTCCTTGAGAAGAGCTGCTGCTCCTAGAAGACTGGTTTGATGAAAATCGTGACCACAAGCATGCATGACACCTGGATGTTGACTTTGGTAGGGCAGATTTGTTTGTTCCAAAATTGGAAGGGCATCGATATCTGCACGTAGCGCCACCACTGGTTTACCAGATCCAATTTCTGCAATCAGACCAGTTTTTAATCCACTCTCTAAAATACGAATCCCCAACTCTTCCAAACGTTCCCTTAGAAAGGCGGTTGTCTGGTATTCTTGACCAGACAATTCAGGGTGTTGGTGGATATAGTGGCGAATCTCTGCTAACTCTTCATAAGAAAAAGACACAAGCCTTCATCTCCTTTCAAACTTAAAATTATTTTATCACTAATAGGTGTTTCCGTCTAATTCTTGTTTCTTGGGTTTTGATATAGTTTCAAACTATAGATAAAAGCACTCCTAGATTCACGTTCTAGGAGTGCCAACTTCCGCATTAAGAAAGATTTCCCTCGAATTTTTCCATAAAGCTATCACTATTATAGGCTTTTTCCACTTCCCATTTGCCATCTTTCTTAACAAAGGTCAACTGGTAGTCGTACCGATCCGGCGTCGTCAAGGGGCGATCCGCAAGAGAAGCCATCATTTCCTCTCTATAGGCTTTGTTTTGAGCCTGATTGGCCTCAATGATACTCGAATAATCTTTCCGATGTTCTTGATAGAAGGTCTGCATGTGGTTTAAAATCGTCTTTTCCATGCTGACAGTCTCAGGATTTAGACTAATGACCACCTTGTCCGGGAGATATTGTTTAACCTTATAGGTTAATTTAGCGCGCTTTGCATTTTCCTTTTCATAAGCATCGATAAACTGGGTCACTTCTTCTTCTGGGAATTGGTAATCATGCAATTGACGGGTAAAATCAGCCGCAAATTTCGCACGGAAATCACTGGCTTCCTTTTTCAAATCAGTTCCCAAAACAAAAGCATTATCCTTTTTGACCTTTCGTTGGCCACTAAAGGAAACTTGATTGATGTATTCATCAGCTAGAAGGGTGGAAGCTTCCACCTTGTCCTCATACTGAGAAGAATCCACCGCAAATTTTAGAGGCTTCGTTTTTTTATCAGAGCTATAGGTTTTTCGTTCATACTGCACTTCGTATTTTTTGCCTTTTTCGACTGGGAAGACAATATAGCCGGTTAATTTTTTATCCTGGGCCAACTGATCACTCTTGAGCAATTGGAAGGCTTCCGTTTGGTCATAAATTCCTGACTGCAATTTGACCTTGTTATTCTCCGCATCGTAGATGGTGATATCTGAATCTGACACGTTAATAGATTCTTTAGCAACATTCTTAAATTCTAATTGAAGGGCTAAATAAGTGCCGTCTTCTGAGTCATTGAGGACAGGCGGTTTGATGTATTGTCCTCCTTTTAGGCTCATCTCTACTTGACCGTCAGATGCTGAGCTTTTCGCTGCTTTTTCCGTCTTTGATTGTTGCGAATTTGTCTTTTGAGCAGTGGTGCCACAAGCTACTAGACTCAATGTCGCCACAGCAAATAGGGCCCATTTAAAAATCTTTTTCATCCTTATCTCCTTAAAAAAGTTTTGTTCTATTTTAACATCTTTTTCTATCTATGTATACGCTATATAGTGATAACTCTTCCCTGTCATAAAAAGGCTAAGACCTTCGTCTCAACCTTTTTACTAAAATATGGTTGGTCTTGATTTTACAAGATGCCTTTTTCTTTTTGAATCATGAAATCCTTGAGGGAAATCAAGAGAACTGCAAGGAGGATCATGGCCATCCCTATAAAATCAATGGCAAAGAAATGTTCATCCATAATGATAAAAGAAAAGAAAACTGCTGAAATAGGTTCCATAGCTGCAAGAAGACTTCCTTTAACTGCACCGATCAGACTCGTTCCTTTCAAAAAGATCGTATAGGCAAATATGGTCCCAATCACCACCAAGCCAACTAAGCCCATCAGATTGTCCATGCTATATTGGCCATGAAAGAGTCTTCTTCCTGTGAAGGGAATCATCACAAGTCCTGGAATCAGCATACCGATACCAATCACCAACATACTGCCCCATTTTTGAATTAATTGAATAGGCAGAATAATGTAGAGGGCATAGGCAAAGGCAGAAACCAGTCCCCAAGCTAGCCCTTTAGGAGTGATTGCCAATTGATTGAGTTGACCATGGGTTGCAATGAGAAAGGTCCCTGCGATCGCTAAAACCATCGAAAAGATTTCAGATACTGTCGGAGCTACTCGGTCCTTAACACAAGAATAGGCCAAAACTCCAATGGGGCAGAGATATTGAAAAACAGTTGCCGTACCTGCATTAGTCGCATCAATCGCTTCTAGATAAGTCAATTGGGTCATTAACAACCCTAAAAAAGCAAATAAGAGTAAGGGAAGGTAGGACGAGCGGTCTCTTAGAAAGGCCTTTACTTTTTCCTGGTCTGCTAGATAAGCAAGAAGCAGTAGTACAGCCCCTGAAAACACTAAACGAATCGTTGTCAAACCAATTGCTGTAAATCCATGAGCCAGCAGGTACTGGCCACAGGCTCCTGACAAACCCCAAGCGATCCCAGCAATCAAGGTCATGAGTGTTCCTTTCATCGTCTTTGACATAGTCCCCTCCCAAATCTGTTCCTTACTTTTATTGTATCATAAAAGGCCGAAACGAAACGTTTCAGCCTCATATATTTCATATAAATTTATTCGCTTATTCAGGTTGAACCAAAATCTTGATTTGAGATTTATCTTGTGTTAATTCAATAAATCCTTCTTCAACGATATTTTCCAATTTAATTTTCTTGGTAACCAATTTTTCAGCAGAGAAGTAGCCTTGTTCCATCAATTCCAACACTTTAGGGAAGATATGACGGTAGGCAATAATTCCTTTGAGAGATTTTTCTTGGATAGCGAATTCATTTGGATTGATGCTAGCTTCACGTTCCCAGATAGATACGACCATACATTCCCCGGCTTTATGAACAGCTGCCAAGGCTTGACCTAAAACAACTGGAACCCCAGTAACTTCATAAGAAACATCTGCTCCACCACCTGTTAAACGATGGATGGCTTCGACGATTGTTTCTCCTTCTTCTGGGCGAACAACGATTGCTCCCAATTCTTCCGCTTTCGCTTGGCGTTCAGGAGATAATTCAACCGCATAGATTTTTGATGCTCCTGCTGCACGAAGGGCTTCAACAATCAAAAGACCGATTGGACCCAAGCCAAAGATAACGGCTGTATCCCCAGTTTTCAATGCAGATTGACGAACGGCATAAACAGCCACAGCTGCAGGTTCTGTAAGCGCTGCTTGCTCGTAGCTCAAGCTATCTGGAATCACATGCACAAGATCACCATCAAGCACACAATACTTCGCAAAACCACCATCTGCTGCTAAACCAACAAAGTTCAAGTTTGGATCAAGGTTGTAGTCACCGATTAGGTTATGTTTTGCCAAAATTGGTTCAATCGTCACACGATCCCCAACTTTGACACGAGTCACATCACTTCCGACTTCTACAATTTCACCAGAGAATTCATGTCCCAAAGTAACCGGTGCTTTTTGACCAGAATACACATGTTCTTCAGTTGGGATGAAGATCGGTCCATCCAAATATTCATGCAAGTCCGTCCCACAGATCCCTGTGAACTTAACTGCCACTTTTACTTGATGTGGTTGTACTTCAGGTACTTCCACTTCTTCGATACGAACGTCTTTTGCTGCATGCCAGCGAGCTGCTTTCATAGTAGCCATAGGATAATCTCCTTTATATTTCCATGATTTGCATTTTCCTTTTCAGGAAACTCAACAAATCTATTGTAAGCCTTTTCACAAACTTTGTCAAGAAAAAACTGAAGATGAAAAAAGAGCCGCCCTTCGCCTGCTCCTTCTTACCTCTTCTTGATTCGTGAATTCTCTATTCTCCAGCCCACAATCCAACCAAGGACAAGGAGATAATTTTCAAGCGCACCAATCCCATTGACCGGCAGATGATAGTGAAAATAACTGAAAAGATGATTGGTCCCAATTCCAAACCCACCAATGATCAAGGCCACTAGTACCGTCCGAAGATAAAACCAATCGTATTTGAGATTGACGGCAATCAAGATCACAAGGACTGCCATATTCCAAATCCCAATCTCCCGTTGCCAACCGACAGAAATACCATATCCCGAATGACTTCCCATATAGGATGGAAAGAATAGTTGGAAGATAATCGCTCCAGACATAGCGATAATGACTAGGATAAATAAAACTCTTAAAAATTTGTTCATGTGACTCCTCCTAATGCTAGTTGATATGTAATGGTCTTTCCTATTCTAACACAATTTTATGGATAGTAAAAACCAACCTCTCGGCTGGTTCTTTTTCTATCAATCTTCTTTCAACTTCGCCAATTCTTGGGCAAGTAACTTGAGGGCTACTTGTGGGTTGGCTTGGCCTTTGGTTGCTTTCATAAGAAAGCCTGTGAAGGCCTTGTCCGCATTCCGTTTCCCTGACTTGAAGTCGGCTACGGCTGCTTCATTGTCTGCAAAGACTTGGTGGATGATTGGAATCAAGACTTCTGGATCTGAAATCTGTACCAATCCAGCTTTTTCGACGTATTCACGCGCACCGCCACCGTTTTTCGCCAAGTGAACGAAGACTTTCTTGGCAATCTTAGATGAGATGGTGCCATCTTCAATGATGGCAATCATTTCGACCAAGTTTTCTGGTGTCAATTGGATTTCTTCCAGCGTTTTACCTTCTGCGTTCAAGAATTGAGCCACTTCACCTTGGAGCCAGTTAGACACTTGCTTGGCATCTCCACCAAGGGCTACGGCTGCTTCAAAGAAGTCAGAAGTGACTTTCGTCGCTGTCAATTGGTTGGCATCATAGTCAGACAAGCCAAGCTCTGCCACATAGCGAGCACGGCGGTCTTTTGGAAACTCTGGCAACTCCATGCGTATTTCCTCAATCCACTCATCTGAGATTTCAAACAATGGAAGGTCTGGTTCTGGGAAGTAACGGTAATCCGCTGCCCCTTCTTTGACACGCATAAGAATCGTGCTCTTGTTGGCCTCATCATAACGGCGTGTTTCTTGACGAATGACACCACCTGAACGCAAAATTTTTGCTTGACGCTCCACTTCGTATTCAAGTCCTTTACGCACGTTTGAGAAAGAGTTCAAGTTCTTCAACTCCGTCTTGGTACCAAATTCCTCTTGACCGTATGGGCGAAGAGAAATGTTGGCATCGACCCGCATCGATCCTTCTTCCATCTTGACGTCAGAAATACCTGTGTATTGGATGACTTCTTTCAAAGCTGTCAAATAGGCGTAGGCTTCTTCCGGAGAACGCATATCTGCTTCAGATACGATCTCAATCAATGGAACTCCTTGACGGTTGAGGTCTACATAAGAGAAGCCATCTGTTCCGTGGGTGTTCTTACCAGCATCTTCTTCCAAGTGGGCCCGTTCAATCCCGATTTTCTTGGTTGAGCCGTCTTCCAATTGCACTTCAATCCAACCGTTGTATCCGATTGGCTCATCAAATTGCGAAATTTGGTAAGCTTTTGGATTATCAGGGTAGAAATAGTTCTTACGGTCAAAGTGCATGTGCTGGTGGATATCCATATTCAGGGCCAAAGCAGCCTTGATCCCAGCGTCCACAACACCCTTGTTCAAGACAGGAAGCACCCCTGGGAAAGACCAGTCGATCACATTGGTATTGGCATTTTGCTCGTTCCCAAAGTGAGCAGAGGTTGGTGAGAAAATTTTTGAGTTTGTATTCAATTCAACGTGGACTTCAAGTCCGATGACTGTTTCAAAGTTCATTAATTGTCACCTCCGAAAATAAGGGGTTGTTGCTTGTGGTAATCCGTCATTGCTTCAAAGGCAGCTGCAGCTTGGTAGATGGTTTCTTCAGAATACTTAGGACCAATTAACTGCAAACCAACTGGAAGACCTTGCGCAAAACCTGCAGGAATTGAAATTCCTGGAAGACCTGCCAAGTTAACTGGAATGGTCAACAAGTCCGCCAAGTACATGGCAACAGGATCATGGTTGAGCGAATCCAAATCAAAGGCCACGCTTGGAGCTGTAGGACCAAGGATGAGGTCGTAATCCGCAAAGACTTTTTCAAAGTCTTGGATAATAAGTGTCCGGACCTGACCAGCTTTCTTGTAGTAAGCATCGTAGTAACCAGATGACAAACTAAAAGTACCCAGCATGATACGGCGTTTGACTTCGTCACCAAAACCTTGGCTACGAGTGTTCACGTAGATATCATCCAAGTTCTTGGCATCTTCCGCACGGAAACCATAACGAATCCCGTCAAAACGTTGCAAGTTTGAAGAAGCTTCAGATGAAGCGATGATGTAGTAAACGGCAACCCCATATTTAGAATGTGGAAGGCTGACTTCTTCGACAGTTGCTCCCAACTTTTCAAAGTGTTTCGCAGCATTAAGAATTGTTTCTTTGACTTCTGGGTCGATCCCTTCCCCAAGGTATTCCTTCGGAAGGGCAATCTTCATGCCTTTGATGTCTTGACCAATCTTAGAAGTAAAGTCTGCTACACGAACAGGTGCAGAAGTCGAATCCTTGTCATCTGCACTGGCAATGACATTGAGCAAGAGCGCATTTTCCTTAACGGTTGGAGCAAACGGTCCAATTTGGTCGAGTGAGCTACCAAAGGCAATGAGACCGAAACGAGAAACTGTTCCATAGGTTGGCTTGAGTCCAACAATCCCATTGAAGGCAGCAGGCTGGCGAATAGAACCACCGGTGTCTGAACCAAGAGACAAACGGACTTGCCCTGAAGCGACAGCTGCAGCAGAACCACTTGAAGATCCACCAGGCACCTTGCTCTGGTCCCAAGCATTCTTGGTTGGCCCATAGTAAGAAGTCTCACCAGATCCACCCATGGCAAATTCGTCCATGTTGGTCTTCCCGATGACAATCATATCTTTGGCTTTCGCATTGGCAACAGCTGTCGCATCAAAGATTGGCTCGTAGTTGTAGAGCATTTTTGATGCCGCAGTCGTCAAGATACCGTCAGTAGAGATGTTATCTTTCACTGCCAATGGAATCCCTGATAGAAGATTATCTGCATTGATTCCTTTTTCGTCAATAGCCTTAGCTTGGGAAAGCGCTGCTTCTTCAGCCACCGTCACAAAGGCATTGACCGCTTCTTCACGCGCCTTGATGTCGTCAAGTGTCGCTTGGGTCAATTCGGTTGCTGAAATTTCCTTAGAGACAAGGAGGTCGTGCAACTCTTCAATGGTTTTATGGTTGAATGACATTAGGCATCTCCTCCATCTTCTAGGATAGCTGGCACCTTGATGTAGTAATTGTCTTTTTCAGGTACATTTTTAAACAAACGGTCGCGGTCAGTGCCTTTTTCAGCGACATCCGGACGCAATACGGTCTTACGATCCGCCATGGTTGTTGTTGGGGCCACATCGGTTGTGTCCACTTCTTCCAACAATTCCACCATGTCGACAATCTTCGACAAGGTTGTCGCAAACTCAGCTGTCTCTTCTGGAGAGAATTTCAATTTTGAAAGATTGGCAACGTGGGTTACCTCTTCTTGCGTAATTTTCATCTTGCTTCCTTTCGTGAATTGATGATTTTTCAATACCCTCTATTTTACCATAATTTAGCTCAATTTGCTTGCCTTAGAAAAAATCTGTAGGACTTTTTTGTCGCTACAGATTCTTCATTTTATATTGCTTTTTCGCCTAATTGTCCCATCTCTATTAGAGTTTCTTTCCAGAGTTCCTGGACATGAGATGCGAGGTAGCAAGAAGCCAAGTCATAAGAAGCCTGATGAAATGGTGCAAGGTCTCTTTCAAAGAGCTGGACCAGCTTGTCTGCCAACTCTTTCACCAATTGTTCTTCGGGCACTGTCTCGCTATAAGGTACCAAAAAGCCATTTTCACCCTCTTTTATAAAAGTTGGATTGCCATAACGAGCATCAAAGCCGAGCAAGGCTAACCCTGCTCCAGCCGCCTCCATCAAGGTCAATCCAAAGGTCTCCCACTGAGAAGTGGTGAGGTAGGCTTGGTAGCAAGGATAAATCTGCTTAAGATCCGCATGACCACGTAGATGAATAAAGTCTTGCGCTTCAAGCTCCTGAATCAGGTGTCGCAAGTTGTCCGCTTCGCCACCTTTCCCATAAATATCAAGCTGAAGGGCTGGGAGTCGTTTCTGTGCTTGAGCCACTACTCGAATGGCCAAATCGATGCGTTTTCTTGGATCCAAACGGGAAGCTGTGATCACACTAAAGGGAGGTCTATCTCCTTGTGATTCCGTCAATTCTTCTAGATGCCCCACTGGAATACTATAGATCGGAATTCCTTGGCAACCTTGTTTGGCAAGTGTCTGCTCCAAGACTTCTTTTTGAAGTTCCGTCGCCGTGATGAAGTAATCGAAGCGTTTGGCATACTTGAACACATAATAGTACTCATAGTTGAGATGGCCATTTTCAAATTCATGCTCCGAATGAAACACCATGGCGAGCTTGGAAGGATTATCTTTCTCCAACAAAGGGCGGGCAAAATCCATGCGCGAAGCCCGATCAAGCAGAATCAGATCCCCTTCTTTGAGCGAAAGTTTCGACAGAAAACGCCTCATCACTTCTGTATGGTTGGTCAAAATCTCAGGCCCCAGTTTATAGAGCCAGCTTCCACCTAACTTCAATTCTTCAAAGGCGATACTTCCATCTTGATTGTGATAGGTCCGTCTGACAACACTACTATACTGAAAATACTCTGTAGCAAGTTTACAAGCTCCATAATACTCTCGCTTGATCATATTTCCAGATAAAAGATAATCCACATAGCGGACACAGTCTGGATGATAGGGGTCCAGATGAAAGGTCAGTGCGTTTCTATCCGCAAATTGATAGCGAATAGCTTCTTCTGTTTTTTCAACAACATCTAGACGAGTCAGTTGAAACTCCATTTGCAAGGCCCCCACCGTCTTTTGAGGGACTGTAGTCTGTTGATCTGAAAAAGCTAAATGAGCAAAAAGCAACTCCTCATCCCGATGCCCCAAAGAGAGGTAATAGGCCAATTTTTCTGGAGTGGGCCAAGTGGTAAAGACAAACTTCGCTGTCGCTCCTAGAATCCGGAGCATCTTTGCCCGAGAGGCTTGTGCAACATCGACCCCATTGGGTTCAAATCCCACTAACAGATTAAAGGTATAAATGGTCATGCTGTTCCTCCCTCTAATCGCTTAAAGATCTCTTTCAGAGCATCTTTTTCTGGCAGTTCCAAGATCCGCACTTGCTCTCTTAACATTTCTTTGAAGGCCTCTGGATGCTGGAGCAATATTTCTAGTTGCTGTTTCATTTCTTCGACTGTATCGGTAATCGTGCTCAATTCTTTATAGGCTTCCTGGTGCACCGTGCTCTTTAAACCAAACAAGACTAGCCCATTTTCAAGAGCACGTATACTACTGTTCATCACTTCTTCCCCTTGGTTGCAATCCAGATAAATAGAGCATCTAGCTAATAAACTCTCATAATTTCCCAGCGAAACCCCTGGATAGAGGCGTACATTTGGTCGAGCCGCTAAATCTGTTAATTTCGGACCCATAGCTGTCAAAGCAGCAATGTGAAAGGTCACTTGTGGGAATTGATGGACCAGGCTAGATAAGCCTTCGACCTCTTGAGAAGCCGTCATGACCAGGGCTTCTGGTTGAAAACTATCCTGCTCCACGTCTACTAGCCCCGACAGAGCCGTGATTCCGTCTTTTTTCTCACTCAAAAGGCCATCTTCTACCAACAAAATCTGGCCAACCTGCTCTTTGATCTCATCTAGAGCATGAGCTTCACGAGCACAGTAGGCTAGTCGCTCCTTTGGTATCTCTTTCACAACATCTAACAATGTTTTATCCATCAAAAGGATGGCTTCATCTTCCGGCAAGACTTGTTTCAGAACAGCTCTTTGTAGCTCTTCCTTACTGGCATACAGGCGATCCCGTCCCTTAGGAGTTTGATGCAAAAAGATCCCTTGCGAAATATAATGAAGCAGGACTTCTTCTTGCTGACGGTTCAAATAAATGTCTAAATAAGGTTGACCAGCATCAGTAAGGAGACTTTGCTTGCTTCTCCAGCCATAGCGGTTGTAAACATCAATGGATACGATCTCTTCTCCCCGACCAAACCACTCCACTCTTTCAACCGTTCGTGACAAGATATCCTCTCGCAAAACCACATTGGCACGACGCTCCTCTCCATCAAAAAGATAGGTTGTGATCCCAAGCGTCCAACATTCCCATAATTCTGTAACCTCTAAATCATTGAAAAATAAAGGGTTCCCAACTTTTGATGCCGGGTCTTTTTGGGTAAAAAAGGTCGCCAGACTCTCTGTCTGTTCAGCTACATCTGTTTCCAGATTGGTCACAAACACACGGTAGGGCTGGCCAAGTTTGTCCAACAATTTTCGCAAACGATCCAGCTCTCTGGTCTGCTCTGATGCAATAATGAACATGCTGATCCTTTCTCATCAATAAGTTCTTAGTCCATGGTTTCAACGAAACTGAGGTTGATCACCACGCGCTCATAGGTTTCTGACTCTTGTAAGCCAGCTTCTTCTAGTTTTTCAAGAGCCCGTTTCAACCGCGTTTTATAGATATAGCGGTGCCAGGTCAGATCATAGCCCAACATCCCAAGAAGAGCCAATTTTTCTTGCTTGGCTTCCATCTCATCCAGTACCCGCTTTTCTGTCCAAACCTGGGACAGAGTATCTGAACGACCCACGCGATACCAATAAATACATTTCTCCGTATGGACCACCCGATTGGCTTTTAAGAAGAGCTTGTACATGAGAAAGTTATCTTCAACATTTTTTCCGACCGGAAAACGAAGCCCTTCAAATAGGTTACGCTTATAGAGCTTCATCATAGCACAGGCCCAGGCCATATCTCTGGTCTCCTGAATGGCATCGTGGTCCATAATTGCTCGCCCCTCATAAAGGGTCTCTGAATAATCATCGTCCGTTACCTTGATCAAGTATTTGCTACTACTGTCATCATAGAGGTTATAGTTGGCTACCGAGACATCCGCATCATACTTCTTCAGTTGGCGATAGAGCACTTCTACATAGTCCTCCGTCACCCAGTCATCTGGATCAATAAAGGTGATGTAATCACCAGTCGCTAACTCAATCCCTGTATTGCGAGCAGCAGATAAGCCCCCATTTTCTTGGCGGACGTAGCGGATTCGCGCATCCTTCCTAAAAAATTCTTTGCAGATCTCCTCTGACTGATCTGGCGAACCATCATTGACCAGAATAATTTCCAAATTTGGATAGGTCTGATGGATAACCGTCTCCAAACATTGCCTCAAATAAGCTTCTACATTATAAATAGGAATAATGATACTGACAACTTCATTTGCTTCCATGATTGTCCTCACTTTTCTTTAAATAAGCGCGAATCGCTGTCACCATCTCCTGCACCTGATCATCCCTAAACACCCGATTCTCACCATTCTGCACATGATTGGTTCCCTCAAAAGAAAAAATAGGGACGCCTTGTTGGCTGAGTGTTTGCGTGATTTGATCGACCTCATCATAGGGATTGATATCCAGATACAAATCCAATTTTTCTATAACCTTCCGACTAGTCAAAGGATCAAAGGAAGGGTATAAAAAGAGGTTGGGGTAGCGTTCCAATTGCACCAGGTTAAAACCAAAATGACTATGGGCAAGAACATGAATCGCGACATCTGGCAACTCTTTTAACAACGTCTCCAACTCGTGGATATCTGCTGTATGAGTATAAATAGCCGCATGATAAGGAAAAGTTCCCACTAGATCTTGATAAGTTTGCTTCAAAATCGGTTTTCGAAGCAAAATTTCCTCCCAAGAGAGGGCATAATAAAACCACCATAGATCGCGGAAACGATTGAAACGTTTAGAGGTCCATGGTTTATTATGAGAGGTGTAATGAATGACCGCAGGAATCCCTTGAAAGGCCTCATACCAGTCCAAGTCCCCATAGAGGTACTGGTCCTTATCAGATCCTACTTGTAGATTATAAGTCCAAGGCAATGGATACCAAGCATCTTTGAAATACATATTTAAAATCCCTTGATCTCCATAAACATGCTGATGGTGCTCACGAGTGAGGTCAAAAAGAGCCTCTGTCACTTGGTGCTCTTGCCACCAAGCCTTATCAATCAGCAAAAGTCCAGCATTAAAACCATCTGTCGTTGTCGGCTTATCTACCACTGCACCCAGTCCATAACCTTTTAGATCGACCTCAAATAAAGGCGATAAATCCTGTGTAAAGATCATATCACAATCGAGATAGAGGATTCGCTCTTCTTCCACAATCTCTGGAATAGCGTAACGGAAATAGGTTGCATAGTGAATATGGTCACTTGGAAGCGAAAAGCACTGGAATTGCTCGGGTGATATCCGACAATTGATCACTTCTGAATCCAACTGGCGTAAGCGCTGATTCATGATAGCAAACCACTCAGTTGGTAGATCTTCATTTAAGACATAAATTTTCAACTGGTCCTGATGGGCACACAGTGACTTCATAGCGGTTTCCAACTTTTCCATATAAGACAGATTGGCTGAAAACACGACAGCTTTTTTACTCATAACTTCCCCTTTTTTCTTTCATTAGAATACCATTTTCAAGAGAGGAAAACAATTTCTAAACCCCAAAAAGAGGCCTAGACAAGTGTCTATGACCTCTTTTACATCGGTTTCTTATTTTTGGTCTAATACAGCTAGTGTATCGTCTACCAAACTTGCCCCTAAGACATGCTTGAAGTGATTCAAAGCAAACTGGTGATTTTCAGGAGTGAGCGACGCCACTGCAGGTTCCACAACTTCGATCTGATAACCCAGATTGTAGGCATCAACCGCTGTATGAAGGACACAGATATCGGTCAAGACACCCGTCAAAATAACGGTATCCACATGACGTTCACGAAGGCGGATATCTAGATCCGTCCCTGAAAAAGCAGAATAATGACGTTTGTCCATCCAAAAGACGCGTGGATCCGCTTTGTGCTCCCGATAAAAATCTTCTAAAGGGCCGTACAAATCACGTCCACTAGTCCCAATGATATTATGGGGTGGGAAGAGCTTGCTTTCAGGATGAAAAGGATCGTCTACATCATGCGCATCAATGGCAAAAAAGACATAGGCTCCTTGGTCAAAGGCCAATTGGGTCACCTGAGCAATGCTCTCAGAAATGGCTTGGGCGGGAGCCCCTGCCGTTAGCTTACCTTCATCCGCTACAAAATCAACGGTGTAGTCAATTGAAATTAATGCTTTAGCCATTAGTAATCTCTTTTCTTAATTTCTTCAAAAATATCTGGTATCAACACTTTAAGATAAGTTCCCTTCATTCCAAGAGAACGGCTTTCAATAATGCCAGCCGACTCCAATTTCCGAAGTGCATTGACAATCACAGAACGGGTAATGCCAATCCGATCTGCGATGATAGAAGCAGTCAACTGACCTTCATTGCCTTTCAATTCACTAAGAATGGCAGAAACAGCCCGCAATTCAGAGTATGACAAGGTATTGACAGCCATATTCACCGCTGTGCGACGACGAATATTCTTCTCGTCCTCCTCACGTTGGTAGTTCAGCATTTGAATCCCTACCACGGTACTAGCAATCTCAACCAAGATCAAATCATCATCCGCAAACTGTTTATCATTGCGCCAAATGATTAAGGAACCCAACCGAATCCCAGAAACATGAATAGGCGCAATGGTGGTCAAGCCATCAGGAAATTCAGACTTGGTTTCAACCGGAAAGATACTCAAATCATGGTCCACATCTAAATTAGCTTCTGTATCGTAGACCAAACTAGCCGCCTTGGCATAATCTTCTGGTAGTTTTTTGTTTTGGAAGAAAGCTTCTACCCGGTCATTGTTGGTCTTATAACGCATGAAATAACCAAGGAGGGTTCCCTTACTGTTAATGATACAGGCATTACAGTGAATAATATCCGCCAATTGCTGGGCAATATCATTATAAGGCATCTCAGCCTGCAACTGTTCATCTGTCCGTTTCAAGATGGATGTAATTTTACGTGTCTTTTCTAATAAGTTTGCCATAATAAACCTCGCATATAGTCAGCTCAAGTATATCATATAAGTGTGGGAATTTCAATCAAATTATCTGAAAATTATTTATTTTTTCTACAATTATGCACAATTCAGAAAAATGGCGATGAGATAACATGGATTTTATAAAATGAAACAAAAAAAGATTGAAGACCTTCATCTTCAATCCTTTAGCTAATTAGCGTTTGTATTGTTTCAAGAAACGAGTCATTTTTTCTTGAATTTGAGCCAATTCATCCACACGTGGGAGGTAAACGATCCGGAAGTGATCTGGGTCCTTCCAGTTAAAACCACGGCCATGAACCAAAAGAATCTTTTCTTGCTTCAAGAATTCTAAAACAAATTGTTCATCGTCATCCACACGGTACATATCCCGATCAATCTTAGGGAAGATATACAATCCAGCCTTTGGCTTAACAGCTGAGAGGCCTGGAATCTCATTGATGGCTTTGTAAATAAAGTTCCGTTGTTCGTAGATTCGACCACCTGGAAGCAAGAGTTCATCCACAGATTGATAGCCTCCAAGAGAGGTTTGCACAACATGTTGAGATAAAACATTTGAGCAAAGACGCATATTGGACAACATGTTCAAGCCTTCGATATAGCCCTTCACATGATGCTTCGGACCAGACAGAACCATCCAACCAACACGGAAGCCTGCGATGCGGTGTGATTTGGACAAACCGTTCATGCTGACACAGAAAAGATCAGGCGCTAAGCTTGCAATAGCCGTGTGCTTTTCGCCATCCATGACCAAGCGATCGTAGATTTCATCCGCAAAGATGATCAAGTTATTTTGGCGAGCAATCTCTACAATCTCAAGCAAGATCTCATCTGGATAGAGGGCACCCGTTGGGTTATTCGGGTTGATGACAACGATGGCTTTGGTATTTGAGGTAATTTTCGACTTGATATCCTCGATATCTGGATACCAGTTTGCTTCTTCATCACAAAGATAGTGAACCGCATTCCCACCAGCTAGGCTGACAGCTGCTGTCCAAAGAGGATAGTCCGGCATAGGAACCAAGACTTCATCGCCATTGTCGAGCAGTCCTTGCATGGACATGACGATCAGCTCACTCACTCCATTTCCAAGGTAAATATCATCAATATCCACATTTGGAATTTTTTTCAACTGGCAGTACTGCATGATGGCCTTGCGGGCTGAAAAGATCCCTTTTGAATCTGAATAGCCTTCACTATCACGCGCATTCATGATCAAATCATGGATAACTTCATCTGGAGCTGTAAAACCAAATTCAGCAGGATTCCCTGTATTCAAACGAAGAATTTTTTCTCCATTTGCTCGCATGCGCATGGCTTCTTCCAAGACTGGACCACGAATATCGTAAGCGACATGTTCGAGTTTGCTTGATTTATTATATTCCTTCATATTCTGCCTCGATTCACGAAATTATCTCTATTATACCACTAGTTCAAATAGAGTACAAATTGAGGACTTTAAAAATTCTGTAAAAATATACCAGAAAAGTGAGACTTTACCTTTACATTCTAGCTTAAAAGGAATAAAATATAAGTGTATAAAGAATAGAAAAACTTCTGTTCTATCCATGTTTTCAAGCTATAAGGAGGTAGGGTTATGTCTCAAAAATACGAAAACATCATGGTCGCCGTCGACGGTTCTCATGAAGCGGAATTAGCCTTTGAAAAAGGGGTTAATGTTTCTCTTCGCAACGGCTCTAAATTGACTATTGTCCACGTCATCGATACCCGTGCCCTTCAAAGTGTCTCAACCTTTGATGCTGAAGTCTACGAAGAATTGCAAGAAGAAGCCAATGAATTGCTCAAAGGCTACAAGGAACGTGCTGAAAAAGTCGGGGTTCAAAATATTGCGACTGTTGTAGAAATGGGAAATCCAAAGGTCCTCTTGGCCAATGATATCCCAAGTAAAGAAGGGGTTGACCTTATTATGGTCGGTGCTACTGGACTCAATGCATTCGAACGCTTAATGGTCGGATCCTCCTCAGAATACATCCTTCGCCACGCCAAAGTAGACTTACTAGTGGTGCGCGATAAGGATAAAACCATGTAAGAAAGAAAAAGTTTGGAACCTTTGTTCCAAACTTTTTTAGTTGTCTTTTTTTGCTTCTTTTTGTTTCGCGTGTTTTTCGTAGGCCTTGAGCTGGCGATCGAGTTCTTTTTGGATAGCTGGTTCTGGGGCGTATTTTTCTTCCCAATCATCTGGCTTCAATATCTTGTGAGTCACTGGATCAAAGTGCGCTCTTCCATCTGGGAAAATCTTACCCATATTTGCCCGATGAACAATCTCAAAGACCTCTTCAGGATCCACTCCCATTAGAACAAAGCTACCATAAGTCAGATAGAGGGTATCGATTAAGGCATCGACCTGTCCCACCATGGAAATCTCAGCCGGATGCTTGCTCCGCACCTTATCTGCAGCCTTATCCAAAGCTTCGTGAAGGGCTGCTACCGAGCGATCAAATTCTTCCTCACTTGAGCTAGCTGCTCGAACAAATTCCACCAGTTCCTCTTGCTTGAACATAGTCCGATAAAGGGCATCTTGAGGTTGCCAGACCACTGGTTTCTCCTGGGTTTCCCCATCCATTACACCATGGAAGGTTTTGACCTTATTGAAGTGATCATCCTTAGAAAGAAAGAGTTCTTTCTCTGAGAGAATACCAAAGTGTTGCAGGGCTTTTTGAATGCCATCCTTGCCATTACTAGTCGTGGTATGCTTGGCAATTGCTTTAACACTAGTGGTTCCATTTCCCATCGCAATGGACAAGCCAACTCCCGAAAGCATTTCTAAATCATTATCCGAATCCCCAAAAGCCATCACTTCATCGATGTCAAAGCCAAATTCCTGGCCAACGATGCGGATGCCTTCTAGCTTCGAAATGCCTGGGTTGAGGACGTCTGCTGCAAAGGGGCTGGAACGTGTAAATTTCAGATGTGGAAACTCTTTTTCAATTTTTGCAGTCTCTTCCGGACTCGATAAGATCAGTACTTGGTAGATTGGTTCTTGCGCTAGTGCATAGAGGGTGTCCTGATCCTGTGGGACGACCTTGCTGACAACTTTGTTAAATCCTCGACTGACTGTTCGGGCCATTTTGCGAGGCACAAAGCGACTGGACCAGGTTGAAATAGGACTCATCCCAAAACTCATGATCCGAGAACCAAATACTCCATCCTTTGTCCCAAGAGCAATTTCCTTACGGTGTTCTCGAGCATAGTCGATCAGCTGGTGCAGGCTCTTTTTGTCGATTGGGCTGGTAAACAGTACGCGATCCTTGGTCAAAATATATTGACCATTATAGGTTACTGCAAAGTCAAAGCCATAGCGTTCCATAAAGGGTTTGACAAAGGCAGGTCCCCGCCCTGTCGCAAGGCCTACATAGATTCCTTCTTCCTTCAAAGATTGAATAGCTTTTTCTGTTGATTTTAAGACCGCTCGACTATCATTGACCAGGGTCCCATCGATATCAAAAAAGACTGCTTTTATTTCCATGTCTACTGTTTCTTTCTTTTTATGATAAAATAAATTATATCACATATTCCAAGGAGCTTCACATGTTTAAAAAAATTTTAGCACTTCATACAGGAGGGACTATTTCCATGGCTGCTGATGACTCTGGGGCAGTAATTACTAATGAAATCAATCCCATGACCCAAGTTATTTCTCCAATTGAAGGAATTGAAGTCACCTCTGAGGATATCTTCAATCTACCAAGTCCACAAATGACACCGCATCACATGTTAGCTCTATACCAAAGAATCAAAGAGGCAGCCAGCCACTTCGATGGCATCGTTATTACACACGGGACCGATACGCTGGAAGAAACAGCTTATTTTTTGGATACCATGGAGTTACCTGAAATCTCCGTGGTGATTACAGGAGCCATGCGAAGTTCTAACGAACTTGGAAGTGACGGTGTCTATAATTTCTTAACAGCCCTCCGAGTGGCAGCCAATCCAAAAGCACGTGATAAGGGTGTCTTAGTCGTCATGAACGACGAAATTCATGCGGCCAAGTACGTCACCAAAACCCACACCACCAATGTCAGTACCTTTCAGACACCAACCCACGGCCCTCTGGGGTTGGTCATGAAAAAGGAAATCCTCTTCTTTAAAACAGCTGAGCCACGAGTGCGCTTCGATCTCGATAAAATTGAAGGTTTCGTTCCCATTATCGCTACTTATGCTGGTATGAAAACTGATCTGTTAGATCTACTGGATCACTCAAAAATTGATGGCCTCATTATTGAAGCCTTTGGAGCTGGAAATATCCCTAAAGAAACTGCCCATAAACTCCAAGAATTCATAGATGCCGGACTTCCAATCGCTTTAGTGTCCCGCTGCTTCAACGGGATCGCAGAACCAGTTTACGCGTATGAAGGAGGTGGCGTCCAACTCCATCAAGCCGGTGTCTTTTTCATCAAAGAATTAAATGCCCCCAAAGCTCGCATCAAACTTCTCATCGCCCTCAATGCCGGCCTAAAAGGACAAGAACTCAAAGAATATATCGAAGGGTAAAACAAGATACAAAGCCCGTAAAATGCCAAGTGAAAATAGGAAATTGTCGCCGGGAGCGAAGCTCACAAGAAAATTTATCTTTTTCACACAGCATTTAGGGCGTGTTCAATTCGTGTAACGGCAAGCACTAGGGTGCCTTGCCTACACGACTCACTAACTCCTCAGGTGGATGGTATCTATCCACCTTCGTCCTGTCGCAATTTAACAAGATACAAAGGGCGTTAAATGCAATCTTAAAAGTGAGTAGCGTAGAAACAACACATTTCCACTCTACTCACTTTTTATGATCTAATCTAAATGTTCTTGCTTCTCCAGATAAAGAGAGAGCAAATGCCAGTCTGGGTGTTCTCGCCAATCTGGAGTGGCTACGATCTGGCTAGCGACTTTCCGCGCTTCTTCAAGAATAGGATAATCTTCTACTAAATCGGCTACCTGAAATTCTGGAATTCCTGATTGACGGGTTCCAAAAATTTCACCTGAACCCCGCATTTTCAAATCTTCCTCTGCCAGCACAAACCCATTAGTCGTCTCTGTCATGATTTTCATGCGCTGTTTGCCACTATCTGTTTTAGGATTGGCCACTAGAATAGCATAGGATTGCTTATTTCCCCGACCAACCCGGCCTCGAAGCTGATGGAGTTGGCTAAGGCCAAACCGATCTGCATCCATGATGACCATGACAGTCGCATTAGGCACATTGACTCCTACTTCAATAACGGTTGTGGATACCAAAACATCGACTTGGTGCTCTTTAAAGGCCTGCATAATGGTCTCTTTTTCTTCACTTTTCATCTTTCCATGAAGAAGAGAAACGCGTGCCCGCTGACCAAAGAAGGCTTCTAACTCCTCCTGGAGGGCAAGGGCGTTTTTCAGATCTAGTGCTTCTGACTCCTCAATCAAGGGAGAGATAAAGTAGGCTTGAGAACCTTTTGCGAGCTCTTTTACCAACCATTCGAGGACCACTTCTAACTGCTCATGCTTGACCCAGCGCGTCTTAATTTCCTTGCGTCCCGCAGGCATCTGGTCAATGATGGACACATCCATATCCCCGAAGGCTGTAATGGCCAAGGTCCGAGGAATAGGGGTGGCCGTCATCATCAGGACGTCTGGATTTTGTCCCTTTTCTCGAAGAATACGACGTTGGGAAACCCCAAAACGGTGTTGCTCATCAATAATGACCAAGCCCAGATCTTGGTAGTGAACTCCCTCTTGAATCAAGGCATGTGTCCCCACAATCAGTTGAGCTTTTCCTGATGCTATCTCCTCTAAGACTTCTCGTTTCTCAGCCGCCTTTAATCCTCCCGTCAGAAGAGCAATTGGCAAGTCCGGAAAAAGATTTTGCAAGCTTTCCTTGTGCTGCTCTGCCAAAATCTCCGTCGGAACCATCAAGGCAGCTTGCTTACCAGCGCTTAAAGCTGCATACATGGCAAGACCGGCCACGACTGTCTTCCCGCTTCCCACATCCCCTTGAAGCAAGCGATTCATATGATAAGGAGAGGCCATATCTGTCAAGATTTCATTCAAGCTGTTTTCTTGAGCTTGCGTTAGTTCAAAAGGAAGCTGTTTTTTTCGTTCTGCTAATTTTTCTGTATCCCAGGCCAGGGAAATTCCTTGGCTGGCATCGTGATTTTCTTCTTTTAGCACTTGGAGCTGTAGCTGGAAAAAGAGGAGTTCTTCAAATTTCACCCGGCGAAGGGCTTGCTTGTACTCTGCTAGATTCTTAGGAAAATGCATAGCCTGCACTGCTTGAGAGCGTGACAAGAGTTGATAACGCTCCCGCAAAACTTGGGGCAAATTCTCTTCTAAAAGCTGATCCAAGCCCTGATCGAATGCCATTTTGATCAATTTCACCAGGCTGTTTTGGCTGACTCCTTGCGTCACCCGATAGACTGGCTGCAAATCATCTTCCACTTGAGCCAGGAGCTTCATTCCTGTCAAACTACCTTTTGCCTTGTCCCATTTCCCAAAAATCGCTACTGTTTGCTGAACCTCAATTTTGTCTGCTAAATAGGGCTGGTTGAAAAAATTAACCGCAATCACTTGGTCTCCTTGTTTGATTGAAAAGCGCAAGCGATTTCGTTTGTAACCATAATATTGGACATTGGCCGGCGTTGCTACCACCCCAGAAATGACTGCTTTTTCGCCATCTTCTAGCTCTAAAACATTGCGGGTTTTGAAGTCTTCATACCGAAATGGAAAATACAAGAGTAGATCTTCTAAGGTTTCAATCCCTAATTTTTTAAATTTTTCCGCCGATTTTGGACCGATGCCAGGCAGTACGGATAAGGGTTGGTGTAAATTCATCGCTCCTCCTTTCATCTATAAAAAAGCAGGCCCTTCAGGGAAATCCCACCTGCTTTTTTTATTCTTCACCTGCATAGTCACGAGGAATCCGATCACTCAAGAGACAGACTACTTCATAATTAATGGTACCACGGTAGTCCGCAATCTCTGTTGCCGTAATTTCTTTCTCGCCCTCTCGGCCAATCAGGGTAACCTTGGTTCCCAGAGGTAATTCTTCTGGAAGGCGAACAGTAATCTGGTCCATCGAAACTCGGCCAACAATGGGACAATACTCACCCTTAATTAGCACTTGGAAATTTTGCATCTCTCGGATCCAACCATCCGCATAGCCAATAGGAATCGTTCCAATCCATTGGGCATCTTCCGTCGTATAGGTTGCCCCGTAGCCAATATCTTGACCGGCTTCTAACTGTTTGACATGAACTAACTCACTTATCAAACTCAAGGCTGGCTTGATTTCATAAGGCAAAGCTAGCACCGAACCACTTGGATTCAAGCCATACATGACATCTCCCAGACGAACAGCTGTGAAAATCGTATCTGCATGCCACAAAGAGGTGGCTGAATTACTAGCGTGAACAATCGGAGGAAGGGTTTCAAGTGCAGCCAATACTCCTTTGAAAAAGTGATATTGCGCTTGAAATTTTCGATCATCTGCTTCATCTGCTGTCGCAAAATGAGTAAAGATTCCCTCAATTTCAGCACCAGCTGCTAAGAGAAGGCGTTCAGCTTCTTGAATATCCTCGATTCTACGAAATCCAATCCGCCCCATTCCTGAGTCCACCTTAATATGGACCTTCAATCCTGATAAATCTTCTTCTTCTCCAAGCAATTGATTCAACCAAGCAAGACTAGCCACCGTTAAGCGGATGTCATGCTCTTTGGCCAGACTCACTGTTTCGCTTGGTACCACTCCCAAAATCAAAATAGGGTGTTGCAAACCTACCTCACGGATTTCAAGGGCTTCATCCATATTGGAGACACAAAAGCCATCTACTTTAGCTGCCAATTTCTTCGTCACTGCAACGACCCCATGACCATAGGCGTTGGCCTTTACGACTGCATACTTTAAGGTTTGACCCGGAATATGTTCACTGACTTGTTGCACGTTAAAGGCAATGGCATCCAAATCGACTCTTGCAACAGTTGGTCTATGTTTACTTGCTTTCATTTTCTTCCTCCAAAATGACACTGGTCGAGACTAAGTCTCCCTTGTGACTGATCGAAATCCATACCTTCCCAGAAAAAGGAGACTTGGAAAAATAAGGAGCTCCTTGGGCATCATTTAAAATTTCTAAATCTTGAAAACCAACCGGTCCAATCCCTGTTCCCATTGCCTTTGAAAAGGCTTCTTTAGCAGACCATCGGCCCGTTAAATATTCCATTTTCCGCTTTCCGGACAATTCCTCAAAGCGCGCCCGCTCAGCCTCAGTTAAAACTTTTTCTACAAATCGTGCATTCTTTTGATAGGCTTTTTCAATCGCGGTGATCGATTCAATATCGATCCCATGTCCTTTGATCATCTTGTTTTATCCTTATTTGCTGTCTCAATATCTCTTTACTAACAAAAGAGAAGGGGCCAAAGAATCACTCCTTCCGCCCCTGCCTTTTATTTATTCATCGTTGCAATTTCTTTGACCAAGGCCTGTGTTTTTTCCCAACCCAGGCAAGGGTCTGTGATCGATTGACCATAAACCACCGGTTCATTTTGACGGCCATCTTCTAAGTAAGACTCAATCATGAAACCACGAACTAAGGATGCTAAATCTTTATTCCAAGCACGGTTCATCATGGTTTCTCTCACGATGCGTACTTGCTCTTTAAATTGTTTTCCAGAATTATCATGGTTGGTATCCACCAGGATGAAGGGATGTTGCAAGCCCATTTCGCTATAGCGTTTTGATGCCGCTAGCAAATCTTCATAATGGTAATTTGGAATATTCTTACCACTTGCATCCAAACCTCCGCGAAGGATCGCATGGGCCAAAGGATTTCCTGATGTTTCCACTGCTTGGGCATTGAACAAGAAATTTTGTGGATGTTGGGCCGCATAAATCGCATTAAACATGACGGAAAGATTTCCAGATGTTGGATTCTTCATGCCTGTTGGAGCAGAGATCCCACTAGATACAAAGCGGTGCTCCTGGTCTTCGACTGAGCGCGCTCCAATGGCATGATAAGAAATCAAATCTTCAACATAAGGAAGACTGCCTGAGTAAAGCAATTCATCCGCAGTCGTCAAACCAGTTTCTGTAATCACACGATAGTGAAGATGGCGCACAGCTTTTAAGCCATCGACAAAGCTTGGTGCGGCCTGTGTATCTGGTTGGTGCATCAAGCCTTTGTAGCCATCCCCATTGGTCCGAGGCTTAGCCGTATAGACCCGCATCACAATAAAAATCTGATCTTTCACTTGCTCTTGCAGGTCTGCCAAGCGACGGGCATACTCCATCACCGCTTCTTCATTATCAGAAGAACAAGGCCCGATCACAAGAAGAATCCGTTGGTCTTCTCCTTTGATAATCGCCTCTAACTCTCGATCACGCGCTTCTTTACGCTCCAAGGCTGCACCTTCCAAACGGTACAACGAAGTGATCTCTTGCTCATCAATCTTATTGCTCTTCGTAACGAATACCATACGGCCTCCTTCTACTACCTAGCCCCTTCCTCTCTATGTTTAAGAGGAGATCTTAACCTTTACGTCCGTGACAGTTTTTAAATTTCTTACCTGAACCACAAGGGCACAAATCATTGCGTTTCACTTGTGACAAATCAATTTCTGCTGGAATATCTTGTTGTTGCGCTGCAATATTGCGAGTAGCAGTTGTTGAAATGCTGTGTTCTGTACGTGGACGTTCTTGTTCGTGAATTTGGGCTTTCATCATGAGACGAGTGACATCAAATTCAATTGATCCAATCATATCGTTAAACATACGGAAACTTTCTGATTGGTATTCCACCACTGGGTTATTTTGCGCATACCCACGAAGTCCAACTGCATTTCGCAATTGATCCAAGGCATCGATGTGGTCTGTCCACTTGCTGTCCACCACACGAAGGATCAAGACTTTTTGGAATTCTTGCACAGACTCTTCGTCACGCAATTTCGCTACTTGGCTAGCATAGATTTCTTCTGCACGTGCATACAAGTAATCGATAACTTCCTTGTCAGATTTTCCTTCAATATCGCTTGCAGAAATCGTATCTTCCGGAACCAAATTGTATTTGGCAAAGTTCAGAATCGCTTCAACGCGTTCTTCCTTGCTTGAGTGGCTGGCCCCTTCAACAATCCGTTTGATGGTCCGTTTGATCATGGCCTTGATTTCAGGTGCCAAGTCACGGTTAGCTGTGATAACATCATAGCGTTCAGCGTAGATAATTTCCCGTTGTTCCCGCATCACGTCATCGTATTGAAGGACTTGTTTACGGGTATCGTAGTTGTTTCCTTCAACCCGTTTTTGTGCACCCTCTACTTGACGTGTGAACATATTTGAACGGATCACCGATTCTTCTTCGCTCAACTTGAAGCGATCAAGCACTGCTTTGATACGCTCTGAACCGAAACGACGCATCAACTCATCTTCAAGAGAAAGGTAGAATTGAGATTCACCTGGGTCCCCTTGACGTCCAGAACGTCCACGCAACTGGTTATCAATACGACGGCTTTCGTGACGCTCTGTACCAATCACACAAAGTCCACCAAGTTCACGAACTCCTTCACCGAGCTTGATATCGGTACCACGTCCGGCCATGTTGGTCGCGATGGTAACAGCACCACGTTGACCAGCGTTCATGATGATTTGCGCTTCTTTGTAGTGGTTTTTCGCATTCAAAACTTCGTGAGGGACACCTGCTTGAACCAACAATTGAGAAAGGTAATCACTGGTTTCAACGGCAACGGTACCTACGAGGACTGGTTGACCTTTTTCATGACGAGACTTGACATCTTCCACAACAGCCTTGAATTTTGATTTCAAGCTTGGGTAGAGAAGGTCTGGATGGTCAATACGAGCAATCGGACGGTTGGTTGGAATTGGAATCACGCGAATGTTATAAATTTCACGGAATTCTTCTTCTTCAGTTTTCCCTGTCCCTGTCATCCCTGACAACTTCTTGTACATACGGAAGAGGTTTTGGTAAGTAATCGATGCAGATGTTTTGGTTTCTTCTTGAACTGGAACACCTTCTTTGGCTTCGATCGCTTGGTGAAGACCATCAGAATAACGACGACCTTCCATGGTCCGACCAGTAAATTGGTCGACGATCAAGATTTCTTGATCTTCGCTGACCACATAGTCGATATCCAAAATCATGATGTAGTTGGCACGAAGGGCGTTGTCGATAAAGTGAGTCAAAGCTACGTTTTCAATATCGTACAAGTTTTCAAGATTAAAGTAGCTTTCTGCTTTATCGATTCCTGAATCAGACAAACCGATGGTTTTAGATGGGACATCGATAATGTAATCGTCCTCTGTCAAGGTCTTCACATAAGCATCCGCCATGTGATAGAGCTGGCTCGTATCAGAAGCTGTCTGACCAGAAACGATCAACGGAGTACGGGCTTCGTCAATCAAGATGGAGTCTACCTCATCGACCAAGGCATAGTTCAATGGACGTTGAACCATGTTTTCTGCACGCACAACCATGTTGTCACGCAAGTAGTCAAAACCAATCTCTGAGTTGGTTGAGTAAGTGATATCACAGAGGTAAGCTTCTTTTTTCTCAGCTGGAGATTTTGCTGCAAGGTTGATCCCTACTGAAAGGCCAAGCCATGAGTATAGTTCTCCCATCTCTGTTGCATCCCGCTCTGTCAAGTATTCATTGACGGTGACAACGTGCACCCCTTTGCCAGACAAGGCATTCAAGTATACCGGCATGGTTGCTGTCAGGGTTTTTCCTTCCCCTGTACGCATCTCTGGTACGTCACCATGGTGAAGGACGATTCCCCCCATGACCTGAACCTTGTATGGGAACAAACCAAGAACCCGTTTTGCAGCTTCACGAACAACTGCAAAAGCCTCGTACAAGAGATCATCCAAAGACTCACCATCTTGGTAGCGTTGCTTAAACTCAACTGTTTTCGCTTTTAATTCGTCATCCGTCAAAGCTGCCATTTGGTCTTCATAAGAAAAGACCTTGTCAGCCATTTTTTCAAGGCGTTTGATTTCGCCTCGATCATTTTCAATAATTGTTTTTAATAAATTTGCCATTTTTTTCCTTACTTTGAATTTTTCAAAATCTAAAATGTTCTTTTTATTCTAGCATTTTTTAAACATTTTTTCAAGATCAAGGCTGTATCTTACAAGACTTTCGAGTGGTTTTTTTCGTGTGAGAAAATCTAAAAAGATGCCTGCTCAAGCAGACATCTTTTCTATATACGGTGTTTATTCAGACAAATGGTAAGAATAGCTTGCCACAACCACTTCTTCATGCCAACGAAGTGCATACTTCAATTTCAAACTCATTTGGTTGTGGAGAATATTTTGCCAATGTTTTTTAGGAATAAATTGAGGGACTAAGACTGTAACGGTGTTGCCTTTTTCCTTGGCCTCCTCAGCTACTTTTGAGACAAATTCAACTGTTGGCTGGATAATATCCCGGTAACTCGTCATGACATTTTCAAAGCGAATATGAGGGAAATAATGCTTAAATTCTTCCGCCACTTCCGCATCTTTAACCTTGGTTTCTTCCGTTGAGACGTGCATAGCTATAACATCGTTTCCTAGGCTATTTGCATAACTCATAGCTCCCACACTTACCTGAGTGACATTCCCAACAAGGACAATCACGGTATTGCCCGCATAACTTGTCTTTTCAATCTTACCACCCAAGCGCAATTGAGCCGCAACTTTATCATAGTGATTACGGATACTCAAGAACATCCAAAGCAAGAGACCAATAATAGGGAAGAAGGGCCAGATCTCACGCAAACGGAATAATAAGAGGATCAAGACAATCCCATAACAGATGGCTGCCCCCAGGATATTGGCAAGGGAATACTTAAGAAATCCTTTTTGATATTGGCGTTTCCAGTGGATCACCATCCCTGTTTGAGAAAGGGCAAAAGGAATGAAGACCCCAATGGTATACAGCGGAATCAAGCTTTCTGTTTGCCCATCAAAGATCAAGAGCAAGACGATGGCACCAATCGCCAAGGTCAAAATCCCATTAGAATAGCCCAGACGATCCCCTTTTTCCATATACATGTGTGGCATGTATTTATTTTTAGCCATGTTAAAGGCCAACATTGGAAAGGCTGAGAAACCGGTATTAGCTGCAACTGCCAAGATCAAGGCTGTTGATAATTGGAAGACGTAAAAGAAGGCTTGACCGACTGGAGAATTCCCTAAGATGGCTTGGGCCATTTGGGCTAGAGTTGTTACCCCTTTAGCCGGAACGACACCCACCCAGTAATTGAGGAAGGTAATCCCTGCAAACATGATCCCCAAAATCAAAGCCATAATGGTCAAGGTAGAGGCTGCATTCTTTGCTTTTGGTTTCTTAAAGAAAGGAACCGAATTGGAGATGGCTTCAACCCCTGTTAGGGAAGCGGATCCACTCGTAAAGGCCCGCAATAAGAGAATGACACTAACCCCTGAAATGGTTTGACCCACATGAGCAGTTGCATTATAGGCCAAGTGACCCGTCAAAATTTGGATCACACCATAGCCGATCAAGGCAATGGTACTGACAATGAAAAGGTAGACCGGAATCATCAACGATGTCGCTGATTCGCGTAGCCCCCGAAGGTTCATCAGCATCAAAATCAAGACCAATAAAATGGAAATGTGAAGATTATAAGGATGAAGAGATGGAATCGCTGACGTGATGGCATCTGCACCGGAAGACACAGATACTGCTACTGTCAGCATGTAGTCAACCAAGAGACTACCACCAGCGATCAAACCCGCTTTGGGAGACAAGTTCTCCGTAGTCACCATATAGGCCCCTCCCCCTTGAGGGTAGGCATGAATGACCTGGCGATAAGAAATCGTTAAACTGGCTAGGAGAACCAGGACCACAATCCCAATCGGAATGGACCACCAAATGGCTCCCGCTGAAACAGTCATCAAGACCAGGATAACTTGCTCTGGACCGTAGGCGATAGAAGAAAGCGCGTCACTAGAGAGCATGGCCAAGGCCTGCATTTTCCCAAGCAATCCGCCTTCACCTTCTGCACCAGATTTCAACGGACGGCCAATAAACCATTTTTTCAATGTTGAAAACATAAAAAACTCCTTGAAAAAAGATCATGAGGCCGGGAATTCCCTGCCTCTTTTTCATAAAACAGGGGTTATTCTACTCCTTTTTTTCAAGACTGTCAACTAAAATTGTGAAATTTTCGTAAAGCTTTCATTGTGTTCATTCATTCAAGCTCTCTTAGATCAGCCAGCTTCTTTTCAAATTGATCCAAGCAAAAAACGAGGCTGGGACAAAAATCCTAACCTCTCAATTATTTTTGGATTGTCGAACAAGACGCAGTGGTTGAGTGGGCTCTACTACGCTGATTTCATCAGCTTATACAGCTCTACTCAACTGTGCGGAGGTGGGACGACGAAATCGAATTCTAACGAATGACCGATTTCTGTCC
>NZ_JUPI01000126.1 GCF_001074805.1 Streptococcus parasanguinis
GTTGCTCAAAGCACTGCTTTGAGGTTGTAGATAGAACTGACGAAGTCAGTAACATATATACGGTAAGGCGATGCTGACGTGGTTTGAATTTGATTTTCGAAGAGTATTACATGGATAGTATAATCCCTCCCCTTAGGTCAGAGTCAAGGCTTAACATAAAAAAAGTTTTCAGATAAAAAGGCTTGAGTTGTTTCATAGCTTTTAACTCAAACCCCTTCTTTTTTACGGATGACTTACGATCAATTCTAAACCTTGCCCTTCCAAAGTCCAGGATTCAACATCGCTCGGCAAGATAAAGTGGCTTCCTTTTTGAATAGGATAATCCTTTCCATCTACCGTCAATTTACCTTCTCCGGCTAAGACGCTCAATAAGCTGTAATCAGCGGTCTTTTCAAAATCAGCTTTTCCAGTCAGTTCCCACTTATAAACGGTGAAGAAATAACTTGCAACCAAGGTGGTCATTCGAAGATCATCGATCACAACTGTATCTGGATGGCTATTGGCAGGCTCACCGATGTTTAACACATCAATTGATTTTTCCAAGTGAAGTTCCCGCAAGTTTCCTTGAGCATCCTTACGGTCAAAATCATAAACCCGGTAGGTGGTGTCACTCGACTGTTGGGTTTCAAGAATCAAAATTCCAGAACCAATGGCGTGCATGGTCCCGCTTGGCACATAGAAGAAATCTCCAGCCTTGACAGGAACTTTTGTCAGCAAGGCATCCCAGTTCTTGTCCTCAATTTGCTGGCGGAGTTCTTCTTTTGACTTGGCATTGTGCCCATAGATAATCTCAGATCCTTCATCAGCCGCAATCACATACCAACACTCAGTTTTTCCAAGTTCTCCTTCATGCTCCATTGCATAGGTATCATCTGGGTGCACCTGTACACTGAGCCAATCGTTGGCATCCAAAATCTTTGTTAATAAAGGAAAGACAGGCTCTTTACGATTACCGAATAATTCCCGATGCTCTTGATAGAGCTGATCCAATCCCATTCCTTCGTATGGACCATTGGCTACTTTAGAAACCCCATGTGGATGGGCTGAAATCGCCCAAAATTCACCGACATGGTCGCTCGGAATTTCGTAACCAAATTCTTCTTTCAGACGAGTTCCTCCCCAAATTTTTTCCTGCATGACTGAATGTAAAAATAATGGTTGTCCCATAATATCCTCCTCGCATTTCATGTTTCTATTATACAAAAAAAAGAAAGCTTTTGAAAGCCCTTTCCATCATTTTCCTCTCTCGCCAGAAACTTTATTTTTGTGTATAATGAAAGGGATGACACTAAAAGAAAACATTATCCAACTGGCGCATTCTATTGGGATTTCAAAAATTGGATTTACAACTGCTGATGACTTCGCTTATTTGGAAAAATCGCTCCGCTTGGCCGTTGAGGAAGGACGGAATTCTGGATTCGAGCATAAGAATATTGAAGAGCGCATCCAACCCAAATTAAGTCTCTCCTCCGCTAAGACCATCATCTCAATCGCTGTCGCCTACCCCCACAAACTCAAGCAACACCCTCAAAAAACAGCCTATAAAAGAGGAAAATTCACTCCCAACAGCTGGGGGTTAGACTACCATTATGTCCTTCAAGACAAGCTCAACCGCTTAGCTGCTGGGATTGAAGAAATGACGCAAGATTTTGAATACAAGGGCATGGTCGATACTGGAGCACTGGTTGATACAGCTGTCGCCCAACGAGCTGGTATTGGCTTTATCGGAAAAAATGGCTTGGTCATTTCAAAAGAATACGGTTCTTACATGTTTCTGGGCGAATTGATTACCAACCTCGAAATCGAACCGGATCAGCCAGTCGACTATGGTTGTGGAGACTGTCGGCGTTGTTTAGATGCTTGCCCAACCTCCTGTTTAATCGGGGATGGCTCTATGAATGCCAAACGCTGTTTGTCCTTCCAAACCCAAGACAAGGGCATGATGGACCTAGAATTTCGCAAGAAAATTAAAACGGTCATCTATGGATGTGATATTTGTCAGATTAGTTGCCCTTATAACAAAGGGCTAGATAATCCCTTAGCAACGGAAATCGATCCTGATCTGGCTCATCCAGAGTTGATTCCTTTTATCGAGCTGTCCAACGGACAATTTAAGGAAAAATTCGGACATGTTGCTGGAAGTTGGCGAGGCAAGAACATCCTCCAGCGCAATGCCATCATTGCACTAGCCAATGCCAATGACCGTTCGGCCATCCCTAAACTCCTGAACATCATCGAAACTTCACAAAATCAGATCCATATTGCAACGGCTATCTGGTCTTTAGGGCAACTGCTCCGTGAAGTCACGCCGGACCTTGTTGAGCTCTTACGGAATATCAAACATCCGACCGATGCTATCATAGAAGAACGAACTGCTTTCTTTGAAAAATTCGGCATTCAAGCAGATTCACAGCTACAATGAAAAAACACTAAGGTTGTATCCTTAGTGTTTTTTTAGTTCCTTCAAGAAATACCAACTACCCATCTCTACTTGGTTAAAGCTAATCTCACTTGAATAGACTTCCTTGTAACCATTTTTCGTGTAAAAATAGACATTTCCTTTGGTATTGGTATAAAAGGCTAGTTTTTCACCTTTGATCTCTTCCAAGAAAGGCTCAATTCCTTCTGTCATAAAGCGACTGCCATAGCCCTGCCGTTGGTGTTTAGGGGCGACTGCGAGAAGCATCAAATACCAATCAAAGTCTACATTTTGCTCCAATTCCTTATCCGTGTCCTCAATAAATTTAAAGTAGGACAACATATTCTTCAAGGAAATAAACTTGAGCAAACCGAATCCCCCATTTAAGAGATAGGCCCGAAAAGGAATCGGTCCCTTTTGCAACAAGGCTACCGCATAAATTTCATCGTTTTTTTCTGCCACAAGGCAAATATGGTGCTTGAGAAAAACCTTTACCAGGATGCGCATCATTGCCTCAACAAAGGCAGGATATTGCTTGGGATCCCGAACCAAATCCTTGATGACTTTTAAAAATAGATAGTCCTCAAAGGCTGTACTGGCTACTCGAACCACCTGATCCAGATCTGCTTTTTCTGCTTTTCTGTACTTCATCTTCTCTCCTATTCTAAGTCCACTTTCCAGTATACACTATCCCTCGCTCTTAGACAAAGGTCAATTTTCAGCAATTTGTTCATTCAAACCAGCAAAAAGAGTCCTCCCCAGACGAGTCCCAATCCCCAAGCGACGAGAACGTCCTTGGGATAATGAACCCCTCCAAGAACTCGGACAAGGGCTAATAGAAGAGATAGGAGCATCGAGCACATTCCAAACGGAAGCGACAACTGACAGACACACATCGAGATAATGGTCGCCGAAAAAACATGTCGACTAGGAAAGGAATGACCGGATGAATTTTTTTCTAATAAGGGTTGAATCTCCCATTTTTCATAAGGTCTTGGAACATTGACCCAATGACGAAAGAGGCTAAACAAGACAAAACCCGAAGCAGGGATCCAGATAAAAGGCCAGATTCCTCCCATTGAAGTTTTCTTTAAAAACAGCCAACAAAAGACCAGGCCGTAGATGCCTGGCATGGCGAACGTCAAGATTCGATTCGTCCTTTGAAGGACCTGCACACGATGTGGTTTTCTCGTAAAAGGCAGGGTTAGCCAACGATAAAATTTCGGATAATCTTGAAGATTGGGCTTCATGTCGGCACTCCTGTCTTTCATCTTATTTTATACTACTAGTATACGCGATCCTAAGAAAACCTGTCAAGCAAGGCTTCTTTTTTTAAAGTCTATTTCTTCTTTTTCTATACAACCGCTATTCCTTTTTTTGCTTTTATCAATTTTATGTCTCCAAGAATCGACTTTTCTATCACTTTTTCCTAGTAAAAAATGGAGCCAGATTGACTCCATCCATCACTTCTATATGATAACGCCTTCTAGATGATCCATTTCGTGCTGACAGATCTGGGCTGGAAAACCTGACAAATGAATCGTTTTTGCTTTCCAATTCACATCTCGATAGGCCACTGAAATCTCCTCATAACGCGTGGTCGCCCGACTCCCCACTAAAGATAAGCATCCTTCCTCTGTTTGGTAAGGCTTTTTCTTTTCAAGGAGAACCGGATTAAACAGGACCAGATTCTCACTTCCCATTCGGATGACAATCGCCCGTTTTTTCACCCCGATCATATTAGCCGCTAAACCAACACACTCAAGGAGATGAGCGTTTAAGGTATCCTGCAAATCCAAAGCCAAAGTGCGATCCTCAGGCTTTGCTTCTTGCGATTTTTGACCTAAAAATAGGATATCCTTTACGATGCTTTTTTTCATATCTTCCTCATTTCTTCGTTGATTTTATGAAAAGAACCGAGACAGATCAGTCTCGGCTCCAATTGTCATCTACTCTATTGGACAACGGTCTTTTATTTCTTTAATTTTTCGCTCACTTGTTTTGCAAGAACAAAGTTCCCCAAAGTCGCTGAACCATTGCCAGCAACTGCAGGTGTCACAATATAATCTCTCACATCTGGTACAGGGAGATAACCGTTCAAGAGGGCAGTAAATTTCGTCCGAACACGATCCAACATATGTTGTTGCGCCATGACTCCTCCTCCAAAGACAATGACGTCTGGGCGGAAGGTAACCGTCGCATTCACTGCTGCTTGTGCGATGTAGTAGGCTTGAATATCCCACACATTGCTGTTCAGTTCAATGTTTTCCCCACGAATACCTGTACGAGCTTCAAGACTTGGACCAGCCGCAAAACCTTCCAAACAGCCGTTGTGGAAAGGACAAACACCCTTGAATTCTTTTTCCACATCCATTGGGTGTTGAGCCACATAGTAGTGTCCCATTTCTGGGTGTCCAGCTCCCCCTATAAACTCACCACGTTGGATGACACCAGCTCCGATTCCTGTTCCGATTGTATAGTAAACCAAGTTTTCGATATGGCCACCCGCGTTATTGCGTGCGACCACTTCTCCATAGGCAGAGCTATTCACATCTGTCGTGAAATAGATTGGTACATTCAAGGCACGACGGAAAGCCCCAACGATATCTACATTGGCCCAATTTGGTTTTGGAGTCGTTGTGATGAAACCATAAGTGTTTGAATTTGGATCGATATCAATTGGTCCAAATGAACCAATCGCAAGCCCAACTAGATCCTCAAATTTTGAGAAAAATTCAATACACTTATCAATCGTCTCAATTGGCTTGGTTGTTGGAAATTGTACTTTTTCCACAACATTATAGTTTTCATCACCAACCGCACAAACAAATTTTGTACCGCCAGCTTCCAAACTTCCATATAATTTTGTCATGTTGGCTCCTTTTTTATTATGAAAAATATCCTGTATTTATTATAGCATATTTTGTAGTCAATCTTTTTCTCTTCTCTAAAGAAAGAACACACTTTTTTTGAGAAATAAAATTCAAGGACTGGAGATGATAGACCAGTCCTTGAAAACTTATTGTTTCGATTAAGCTTTGACTTCGATGATCGCATCACCCTTCGCAACAGATCCAGTTGCAACAGGTGTGACAGAAGCATAGTCAGCTGTGTTAGTGACGATCACCATAGTTGTGTCTTCAAGACCAGCTGCGGCAATTTTCGCTGCATCAAATGTACCAAGGACATCACCAGCTTTCACTTTATCACCTTGAGCTACTTTTTGATCAAATCCTTCACCATTCATTGATACTGTATCAATACCAACGTGGATCAAGATTTCAGCACCATTAGCGGTCTTCAAACCGTAAGCGTGACCAGTTGCAAAAGCAATGGTTACTTCAGCATCAGCTGGTGCATAGACAACGCCTTCAGTTGGTTTGATGGCAATTCCTTGTCCCATCGCTCCACTTGAGAAGACAGGATCATTCACATCAGACAAAGCAACAGCTTGACCAACGATCGGAGAGATAATGGTTTCGTCTTGAAGAGATGCTGGAAGAGCTCCAGTTGTTTCTTCTTCAATAATAGCTTCTGCTTCTTTGTCCTCTGCAGGAACTGATGAAGCTTCATCTTCATAACCAAACATATAAGTCAAACCGAAACTTAGGGCAGTTGTAAATACAACCATAAATACATATTTCAATAATTGACCGTTTAGATAGAGAAGCGTTCCTGGAATAATTGTAATACCAAATCCTGTACCAGCAAGATTTAACATAGATGCAATCCAACCACCTACTGCACCTGCTCCCAAAGCAATAACGAATGGTTTCACATAACGCAAGTTTACACCAAAGATTGCAGGCTCAGTAATACCTAACAAGGCAGAGATAGTTGCAGGAAATGCTAGAGCTTTCACTTTTTGAGATTTAGATTTCACTGCCACTGCTAAAGTAGCTCCAGCTTGTGCAGTCATAGCCGCTGTAATAATTGCATTAAATGGATCTTTTTTATCTGCAGTAATTAATTGTGATTCAAGAAGATTAAAGATATGATGGACGCCGGTAACGACAATCAACTGATGAACGCCACCAATAAGAAGACCTGCAAGACCAAATGGTAAATTCAAAATAAACTTAGTTACATTTAGTACATATTCTTCGATACTGTGGAAGAATGGACCAATAATAAACAAAGCGAGGAATGACATGATTGTCAATGTGAATAATGGAACCAATAACAAATCTAAGACATCTGGAATTTTCTTATGGAGCCACTTTTCAAGTTTCGCACCAATTAGACCAACGAAGAAAGCGGGAAGAACTGAGTTCTGGAATCCAACCACATGATGGAAGATACCAAAGTATGTTGCTGCTTTAGAAGGATCTTCCGCTACAACCCACGCATTTGGAAGTGTCGGACTGACCATCATCAAACCAATTACAATCCCAAGAACAGGATTTCCTCCGAATACTCGGAATGCAGACCATGAAATCAAGGCTGGGAAGAAGGCAAACGCGGTATCAGTTAAAATTGTTGAATAGGTATAAAAATCAGTAGATTTAAATGCATCTGCTGTTGTGCCAAACAAAGCCAAAACCTGGTCTTGAGCAATGGCACCACGAATCCCCATAAACAATCCAGTCGCAACAATTGCTGGTAAAATTGGAACAAAAACGTCTCCAAAGGTACGGATCGCGCGTTGGAACCAGTTTCCTTGTTTAGCGGCTTCTGCTTTCATTTCATCTTTTGATGATGTTGGTAAGCCAAGAGCTACTACTTCATCATAGATCTTGTTTACAGTACCAGTACCAAAGATGATTTGGTATTGACCTGAGTTAAAGAAAGCACCTTGTACTTTTTCAATGTTCTCAACAACATCTTTGTTGATTTTTGATTCATCTTTTACCATCACGCGAAGACGAGTCGCACAGTGAGCAACACTGCTAACGTTCTCAACCCCACCGATTGCATCGATGACCTGCTTTGCAATTTCTGTATTTGACATTTTGCAAAAATCTCCTTATTTTTTGTAATGTAAACGGTTAAATCGTTTCTACGTTTTTAATTGTACCACGTATTGAAAATATGTCAAGCGTTTTGCAGGATTTTTTTGAAACTTTTTTGGACTTTTTGACACCTTTTGACAGTATGAAACTATTTTCATTTTAAAACAGCCCTGTACTACGCTTTTTAGCACTTTAAATCAGACTTTTATTTTCATTTTCTTTCATATTTTCATAAATTTTCAACTTCTCCTCTTTTCTTCAGGCTGCAAAATAGCTGTCAATCGTTTGACATTTTTTGCCATTTTTTTCATTTATCGCTTGCATTTTTAATAGGAAATCGGTACTATGGAAGTAAGAAAAAATTCGGAGGAATAAAATGGAATGGACAACTGAACGTCGTTACAGACGTTACGAAGACTGGACAAAAGAGGAAAAGCAAGCCATCCAAGATCATATGGCCAAATCTCCTTGGCATACACACTATCATGTTGAGCCAAAAGCTGGTCTCTTAAATGATCCTAACGGTTTTTCCTACTTTGATGGAAAATGGATCTTGTTTTACCAAAATTTCCCATTTGGTGCAGCCCATGGGTTAAAATCATGGGTACAAACAGAAAGCCAAGACTTGGTTCATTTCAAAGAAACTGGTGTAACACTTCTTCCAGACACAGATCTGGATAGCCATGGAGCTTATTCCGGATCAGCCATGCAGTTTGGTGACAAACTATTCTTATTCTACACCGGAAATGTTCGTGATGCAGAATGGGTTCGTCATCCTTACCAAGTCGGTGCTTTGATGGATAAAGACGGCAAGATTGAAAAAATTGACAAAATCTTGATTGATCAACCGGCTGACTCTACGGATCACTTTCGTGACCCACAGATTTTTAATTTCAAAGGTCAATTCTACGCTATCGTTGGTGGTCAAGA
This sequence comes from Streptococcus parasanguinis, assembly GCF_001074805.1. Lineage (GTDB taxonomy): Bacteria > Bacillota > Bacilli > Lactobacillales > Streptococcaceae > Streptococcus > Streptococcus parasanguinis_A. The sequence continues at coordinate 8,302 of NZ_JUPI01000126.1, forward strand.
CCTTGAGAAGAAAGGATTCATCCGTCTCTATAAGGCTGTAGATAATGACTATTCCAACTGGGTTACAGTCGGTGACTTGAATTTTGCAAACGATCGGACAGCTTATATGATGGAATGTCCCAACCTAGTCTTTGTAGGAGACCAACCCGTTCTCCTATACTGCCCTCAAGGCTTAGATAAAGCCGTTCTCGATTATGACAATATCTATCCAAATATGTACAAGATTGGGGCAAGCTTTGACCCAGAAAAGGCCAAAATGGTTGATGTATCTGAATTGCATAATCTCGACTATGGTTTTGAAGCCTATGCGACTCAAGGATTTAATGCTCCCGATGGACGTGCCTATACTGTTAGCTGGCTAGGTCTTCCAGACGTTTCTTATCCAACGGATTCCTATGACTACCAAGGAGCTCTCTCACTGGTCAAAGAATTAACCATCAAAGATGGCAAGCTCTACCAATACCCAGTTGAAGCCATCAAAGACTTGCGCGCTGAGAGTGAGGAATTTGCCAACAAGGCACAAACCAAGAACTGCTATGAATTGGAATTGCAGTTTGAAAAGGATAGCCAGAACGAAATCGTCCTCTTTGCCGATGCAGAAGGAAAGGGCTTAGTTCTCACATTTGATCTGGCTAAAGGATTGGTCACAGTCGATCGTAGCCAGGCTGGTGAGCAATATGCCCAAGATTTCGGTACGAGCCGTAGCTGCACAATCGCTAACCAAGCGACAACCGCTAATATTTTCATTGACAATTCGATTTTTGAAATCTTTATTAATAAAGGAGAAAAAGTATTTTCTGGTCGGGTCTACCCACATGCAGATCAAAATGGAATCTTGATCAAGTCTGGAACCCCTACTGGAACTTACTACGAACTTGATTATGGTCGCAAAGCTAACTGATGTCGCCAAACTCGCCGGTGTCAGCCCTACTACTGTCTCACGGGTTATCAATAAAAAAGGATACCTGTCTGAGAAAACGATTCAAAAAGTCCAAGAAGCCATGCGAGAATTAGGCTATAAACCTAACAATGTTGCTCGAAGCCTCCAAGGAAAATCAGCCAAGTTAGTCGGCTTGATCTTTCCCAACATCAGTAATGTTTTCTATGCTGAATTAATCGACAAACTAGAACACCAACTCTTCAAACATGGCTATAAAACCATCATCTGCAATAGTGAGCACGACTCCGAGAAAGAGCGCGAATATATTGAGATGTTGGAGGCTAACCAGGTAGATGGCATCATTTCAGGAAGTCATAATTTGGGCATTGAAGATTACAACCGGGTAACTGCTCCTATCATTGCTTTTGACCGCAACCTCTCCCCAGAAATTCCGGTTGTTTCTTCAGACAACTATGCTGGTGGAGTGCTAGCAGCAGAAACTTTAGTAAAAACCGGAGCTCGAAATATTATCATGATCACAGGTAATGACAACTCTAACTCCCCAACAGGGCTGCGTCATGCGGGATTTGCATCGGTTCTACCTGAGTCTATGATCATCAATGTTTCCAGTGATTTCTCCCCTATTCGCAAAGAAATGGAAATCAAACAGATCTTAACCCAGCAAAAACCAGATGCTATCTTTGCCTCCGATGATTTGACGGCGATCTTGATCATGAAAGTCGCTAGAGAATTAGATATTCAGATTCCTCAGGATTTGAAGGTGATTGGTTATGATGGAACCCAGTTCATCGAGACCTATACCCCTGAACTGACAACCATCCAACAACCTCTCAAAGACATTGCTATCCTCATGGTGGATCTTTTACTCCAAAAGATCGAAGGAAAAAAAGTAGCGACTACCGGTTATTTCTTGCCCGTTAGTCTCCACTCTGGAAAAAGTGTCTAAAACAACCCCTACAGTTCTATACTGTAGGGGTTGTTATTCGTCAAAAAAAGGCTGGGCAAAAATTGTCTAGCCTTTTATATTTATTTTATATTTAATAGAAATAACTGTATGACGCAGTGGTTGATTGGCATCTTTGTTAGCCTTTTAAGCTCCAAAGATGACCTAATCAACTGTGCGGGGGCGGGAAAACGAACTCTTTTAACTAGTTGGAGTTCTTTCCCACTCCCTTTTTACTTATTCTTCTGTCACAAATTGACTGAGGACACCATTGACAAATCGTGAAGAAGTTTCATCTGAAAAGGCTTTGGCCAATTCCACCGCTTCATTGACTGCAACGATCTGTGGTGTATCAAACTCTGTTATTTCATAAATTCCAAGACGAAGGATGTTTTTCTCCACCAAGGTCAAGCGCTCTACTGTCCAACCAGTTTTCAAATGTTGACCGATTTGTTGATCCAATTGGTCTTTAGACTGATAAACACCCGTCACGAGGTTCATGAGAAAGGCAGGAAGATCGACTTCTTTGTCTTCTGCTAGGTCCTTGTCATGTAAATAAGCAAAGCGACAAGCTTCCACAATGTCTCCATCGTATTCCAAGGCCATCAAGGCTTGGAAGGCACGCTCGCGCAGCTCTCGACGTGATTCTAATAAAATTTCATCAGTCATTGAGGAAGTCCTCGTTAAACAAGTCTTTCAAGTCTGGTTTTGGAGATTTTTCCGTCGCGATACCGACAACGTGAATGTTAACAGCATCCAAGGTTACATCTGCCATATCATAAACCGCAGACTTAACCGCTTTTTGAATCGCTACTGCTACAGATGGCACAGCAACTCCATACTCCAAATAGAGATAGATGTCTACTGAAACTTGACCATCTTCTTCTGTATGAAGGTAGACGCCACGTCCAAGTGAGCGTTTTGATAAGCTATCTGAAACACTTTTATTTTCAAGCGAATAGACACCCTCTACTTTTGCTGTCGCAATCGCAATAATTTTTTCTAATACACGTGGTGCAATAACGATGTCACCAAATTGTTCAGTTGCCATAGAAGTTCCTTTCTATTTGACACCCTGAGATGTCTCTTATGCACGAGAAACGTAAGTTCCTTCAGTAGTGTTAATGACCAATTTTTGTCCAGCTTCGATGAAGTCAGGAACGTTTACGACCAAACCTGTTTCCATTGTAGCAGGTTTACCAGAACCAGTCACTGTAGCACCTTTGATAGATGGTTGAGTTTCTGCAACAGTCAATTCAACAGTTGTAGGAACCGTTACACCGATCACTTCGCTTCCGTAGAATTGAATTTTTACTTCTGAGTTTTCAAGGATGTAAAGCAATTCTTGTTCTACGTTCACCACTGGAATTTCATATTGGTCATATGTTTCAGTGTTCATGAAGTAGGCTGTATCATCCATTTTGTACAAGTATTGAGCTGGAACAGTTTCGATAATCGCTTGTTCAAATTTTTCTTCTGGACGGTAGCTTGTATCAAAAGTTGAACCAGTACGGACATCACGCAACTTCATACGCATAATAGTGTTTCCTTTACCTGGTTTGTGGTGGCTTGCTTCCAAAACGCGGATCAATTTTCCATCAGCTGTTTCAAAAGTCATACCAGCTTTCAATTTACTTGCTTCGATCATGTTTTATTACCTCTTTTTTAAAAATAGATTACTCTTTATTGTAACACACTATTTGATTTTTCTCAAACAGCAATTTCCTCTTTTTAGGAAGGACTGAAAGCAGGAAGAGAGGACAGGGACGAGTCCATGAAATCTCTAGACCTCTCATTATCGCTTCCCTAATCCTTATTGGTCCACAGGCACAATATTGCCATCCGCATCTTTGGTGACATGGACATATTTTCCATCTACTTCAATGTAGAAGGTATGCGGCTTGTCTGGAGCTGGAGAGGCTTGTTTTTGAAGGTCATTGCCAAGGGCTTGGCCTAGGTTCATCCCCATGATCATGTTCATGCCATTGCCACCTTCATTTTTGGCAGCTGCCACCAGGGCTTCATTACGGGCACGACGCTCTTCAATTTCGATGGTATTGTACTTCATCGCTGCCAATTCACTGTCTAGTTTATTAACCTTGGCCATACTGTCTGCATCGTAGCTCAAATCTTCGATGAGGACATTGGTTAATTCAATACCATATAATTCTGCCCAAGTTTTGTTCACTTCACGTTTTGCGACTTCATTGAAGACGTCTTGGTCCGCATTGATATTGTAGATATCTGCCTTATTTTCTGCCGTATATTTTGAAATGGCCACTGCAATTTTTGGCGCTAAGTTTTGGCGCAAGGTTCCCTGAGCCACATCTTCCAAGGTAAACGGTTTGTCAGCAGTAATTTGGCGGCTGACTACACTAACGTAAAAGAGTACAGGATCTGCTACTTTAACATCATAGAGACCATAAAAACGAATGCTCAGAAGTTGTTGGTAACGGTCGCTAAAATACTCGACTGGATTTTGGGTGCCAAATTTATTTCCTGTAAAAGGTTGCATCCGCACAAAAATAATTTCTTGCTGGGTGACCACTTGGCCACCAAATGAGAAGCGATTCTTGAACTGGTCCCAAGTCCCTTTAACGCCCCCCTTTTCAAACAACCAGGCATTTTCACCAGCTTGCCATTCGTGGCTACCTGCTTCTAGAAGGTCTCCTAGAAAAGTTCCATTATTGACCAAAAGAGCAACATAGCCTTGAGGAACAATGACGACAGATCCATCTGTCAATAGCCCCGTATTTTGGTTGCTCTGACGAGAGCGTCCATCTGGATCTTTGGTCAAGAGCTGTCCCTTAATGGCCAAAGCTGTTGCCGGAACAGCTTCTGGCAAGGTAATAGCTTCCTTAAATTTACTATCTTGAAAACTTGAAATGCCCGCTGAAAGGGCTGCTTTAATAAATCCCATATATTCTCCTATCTGTAGAATTCAATTTCATCCACAACTTCATAAACATCCAAGACCCAATCTTTTGGATTGTGTTTCAAGGACGCTTGGCAATATTCACACTTGTCGATTGAATCGATCGTCAGCGGCGCACCACAGTTCGGACAGTGATCACTTAAGACTTCAGAATTCTTAATGATCTCTGTCTGAGCCCCGTGTTCACGGAGAAAGACCATGCGGTATACTGTAAAGAGATCTTTGGTTGGATCCCCTTCGATCACACGACCCGATTCATCGTCTCGGATGTAATCTCTCATCGTCGAAGACAGAATGACTTCAATGCGGTCATTGCCTTCTGGATTTTCGATAAAGTCTTTGATCTTGGAATCTTCCACACGCACGCGCTCTAGAACATTGGTTGTTTTGGCACGAATATGCTCTTGCAACTGCGTCAAGTGTTGCTCATAAAGACTCGTACTTTCTAAGTTCCGTACGGAATTCCAATCTTTTTCTGTCCAGGCAGACTGCAATTGAAGATAAACCAGCTTGACTTGCGACAAGAAGCGGTCTTCATCAAACATTGGATCCAGTTTTCGGATGCGGCGAATGGCTTCATAGTTGTTTTCAATTGGTCGGCCAGCCCGTTCTTCGGTTGTCCGTTTTGGACCACTATTTGAAGAGGACGAATCATCACTCTCATTAGCCTCTTTTGCAATATTATAGACAAAGCCAATCAATCCAACGATAGCAAAAATTGCTACTACACCACCAGAGTCTGTTCCAGAACCAGAACTGTAGCTACTGGATCCACCAGACCAGCTGCTGCCACCAGACCAACTACTTCCGCCATCGGACCAACTGCTACCGCCACCAGACCAGCTGCTACCACCACCTGAATCAATCAAGCTACTGCCACCACTATCTGTATTACCGACACCAGCATGGGCAGAAGGAGCAAATACAAATAGCAAAACTACTAGAAGAATTCCAACTATTACATTTCGTTTTTTCATAGGCCTCTTTTCTTATCTTTGTTTGTTACACAGGGGTTAAGAAAATACTGTCTATTTTATAGGACAATCAATTCTTTAGGAGCAAGCGTCAAGACTTCACAGCCAGTTTCTGTGATCAAGAGGTCATCTTCGATGCGCACACCAGAGAGACCTTCGATATAAATACCTGGCTCATCTGTTAAGACCATCCCTGCTTGAATAGCTTCTTTAGACGTTTGGCTGAAGTATGGTTCTTCGTGGATATCTAGCCCAATTCCATGACCGATTCCATGAGTAAAGTATTGACCATAGCCGGCTGCTTCGATCACATCGCGTGGGATTTTATCAAAATCACGGAAGCCAAGTCCATCTTTGGCAGCAGCAATCAAGGCTTGATTGGCTTTCAAAACTGTTTCGTAAATTTCTCTTTCCTTGTCGCTGACATGTCCTGCATAGATCGTCCGTGTCATATCGCTGACATAGTGGTCATACAAGCAACCAAAATCAAGGGTCAAGGCATCTCCTGCTGAAATCACCCGATCACTTGGAGTTGCGTGAGGCATCGCAGAGCGTTCACCAGCTGCGGAGATGATATCAAAAGATACACCAGAAGCTCCCAACTCCCGCATTCGAAAATCGAGGAAAGTCGCTGCTTCCAACTCTGTCGTTTTCCCTACCTTGATATAATCCAAAATATCATGGAAGGCTTGGTCAGAGATGCTACAAGCTTTTTTAATGGCCGCAATCTCCGTTTCATCTTTAATCAAGCGCAATTCCATCACAAAGTTCGCTAGGGATTGAAGGGTAATGCCACTGAAAACAGAAGCCATACGGGCATGGTAGGCCACCGTCACTTCGTCTTCAAAACCAAGTTCTTTGATTCCAAGGTCCTTAACGATCTCTGCAGCTGCAGTCAACTCATCGCGGGTTTCCACAATCTCTACAAAGGGGAAACAAGTCGCATGGGCATGAATGGTGTAGCGCGAATCCGTAAAGAGGACCACGCGTTCTTCTGTCACCAAAGTTGTCCCATTTGAACCCCAGAAATTGGTCAAATAATAAACATTTTTCAAATTGTTAACCAATACTGCTTTGAGGTTTTGGGCTTTCATTTTGTTTCTTAAGTTGCTGATCCGTTGGTTCATTGTAATTTTCCTTTCAAATATTGTCCTGTGTAGCTAGCAGGATTTGCTGCTACTTCTTCTGGTGTTCCGATCGCAATAATGGTTCCACCACCGACACCGCCTTCTGGTCCTAAATCGATGATATGGTCTGCTGTCTTAATGACATCCAAATTGTGCTCAATCACAAGGACCGTATTGCCATCATCCACAAATCGCTCTAAGACTTTGATCAAGCGAGAAATGTCTTCGGTATGAAGTCCGGTCGTTGGTTCATCCAAGATATAGAAGGATTTTCCTGTAGAGCGCTTGTGCAATTCAGAAGCCAACTTCATCCGCTGCGCTTCCCCACCTGAAAGGGTGGTCGCTGGTTGCCCCAGTGTTACATAGCCCAAGCCCACATCTTGGATGGTCTTGAGTTTGCGTTCAATTTTCGGAATGTGCTTGAAGAATTCGACTGCCTTATTGACCGTCATATCTAGCACTTCTGCGATATTTTTTTCCTTGTAGTGGACTTCGAGGGTCTCACTATTGTAGCGACGTCCATGGCAGACCTCACAAGGAACAAAAACATCTGGCAAGAAGTGCATTTCAATTTTTATGATGCCATCTCCTGAGCAGGCTTCACAACGCCCACCCTTGACATTGAAACTAAAGCGACCTTTCTTATAGCCCCGAATTTTGGCTTCATTGGTCTGAGCAAAGAGATCTCGAATGTCATCGAAGACGCCTGTATAAGTTGCTGGATTGGAACGAGGGGTCCGACCGATCGGGCTTTGATCAATGTCGATCAAGCGATCGATATGCTCAATCCCCTGAATGGTCTTGTATTTCCCTGGTTTTTCCGAATTGCGGTTGAGCTTTTGAGCGATGGCTTTTTTCAAGATGCCATTGATCAAGGTCGATTTCCCAGAACCGGAAACTCCAGTGACTGCGATAAATTTGCCCAAAGGAAAACGCGCTGTGATATCTTGTAAGTTGTTCTCACTGGCCCCTGTAATTTCAATAGAACGACCATTTCCTGAACGGCGCTCTGTTGGAACCGGAATCTTGCGCTTGCCGGACAAATATTGGCCGGTAATGGATTTACTATTACGAGCCACCTGCTTTGGAGTTCCCGCAGCAACGATCTCTCCACCAAAGACACCGGCACCTGGGCCGACGTCGATCAGGTAGTCTGCTTCTCTCATGGTATCTTCGTCGTGTTCGACGACGATCAAGGTATTGCCTAAATCACGCATCTTTTTGAGACTGGCAATCAGGCGGTCATTGTCCCTTTGATGGAGGCCGATTGACGGCTCATCCAAGATATAAAGGACTCCAGAGAGGTTGGAACCGATCTGGGTTGCCAAGCGAATGCGCTGACTCTCTCCACCTGATAGTGTTCCTGCTGAGCGTGACAAGGTCAAGTAATTAAGGCCTACATTGTTTAAGAAGGTCAAACGATCTTTGATCTCTTTTAGGATCGGTCTTGCAATCGTGGCTTCATTGTCTGTTAAGACCAACTGATCCACAGCTTTTAAGTGATCCGCAATCGATAGATCTGACACCTCCCCGATATGCATACCTTTCTCCCCACCGACACGAACAGAAAGAGCCTGGTCATTGAGACGGTAGCCATGGCAGGTCGCACAGGTCAATTCGTTCATATAAGAGCGCATTTGGTTGCGGGTAAAATCACTATTGGTCTCACGGAAACGGCGGTGAATATTGGTTACGACTCCTTCAAAGGGAATGTCGATATCTCGAACCCCACCAAACTCATTTTCATAGTGGAAATGGAATTCTTTCCCGTTTGAGCCATAGAAAACCAAGTCCTTTTCTTCTTGAGAAAGATCTGAGAAAGGCTGATCCATGTCAATACCAAAATGGATCATGGCCTGCTCCAACATCTGAGGATAGTAGTTGGAAGAGATCGGATTCCAAGGAGCAAGAGCTCCTTCGCGAAGAGTTAAGCGATCATCTGGCACCACCAAATCTAAGTCCACCTCTAGCTTAATGCCCAGCCCATCACAGTCTGGACAGGAGCCGAAAGGCGCATTGAAAGAAAAGAGACGGGGCTCTAATTCAGGAACGGTAAAGCCACAGACTGGACAAGCATAATGCTCCGAAAAGAGCAGTTCCTTTCCATCCATGGTATCAATCACCACATAACCGTCCGCTATCCGAAGAGCTGCCTCAATCGAATCAAAGAGACGCGAGCGGATGCCCTCTTTGATCACGATCCGGTCCACCACCACTTCAATCGTGTGCTGTTTGCTTTTAGAAAGTTCTGGGACCTCTGTCACATCATAGATCTCACCGTCAACTCGGACCCGAACATAGCCGTCTTTTTGGACTTTTTCAATGATATTCTTGTGCTGGCCTTTTTTCTTGCGGATAATAGGAGCTAGAATTTGCAGGCGTTGGCGCTCTGGTAATTCCAAGACTTGATCGACAATTTGCTCAACCGAAGAAGCGGTAATAGCGCCATGTCCATTGATACAATAAGGCGTCCCTACACGTGCATAGAGCAGGCGCAGGTAGTCATTGATCTCTGTTGCCGTCCCCACTGTAGAACGTGGGTTTTTACTGGTCGTTTTTTGGTCGATGGAAATGGCTGGACTCAAGCCGTCAATGGAGTCGACATCTGGTTTTTCCATATTTCCCAAGAATTGCCGGGCATAGGCCGATAAGCTCTCCACGTAGCGGCGCTGACCTTCTGCATAGAGGGTATCAAAGGCCAGACTGGACTTTCCAGAACCAGACAAACCCGTCACCACGACTAATTTGTCCCGTGGAATTTCCACATCTATATTTTTTAAATTATGGGCGCGTGCCCCATGAATGACAATTTTATCTTGCATGTTCTTACTCTAATCACCTTTTTGTTAACCTCCATTATAACAAATTTTTTAGTATTCTTTTATCCAAAACCGTCCTTTTTCTGATATAATGTTAAGGTGTAAAAAAACAAGGGGAGGCACCATGAAACAGGTCTTTTTATCGACAACGACTGAATTTAAAGAAATAGAGACGCTGGAACCCGGTAGCTGGATCAACCTTGTGAACCCTTCTCAAAGTGAATCGATGGAAATCGCCTCTGCTTTTAATATCGATATTGCAGACTTACGGGCACCACTCGATGCGGAAGAAATGTCCCGTATGACTATCGAAGATGAGTATACCTTGATCATCGTCGACGTTCCCATCAAGGAAGAGCGGAACAATCAGACCTACTACGTGACGATTCCGCTAGGGATTATCCTGACAGAAGAAGCTATCATCACGACCTGCTTGGAGAAATTGCCGCTTCTAGATATCTTTATCAACCGACGCTTGCGGAATTTCTATACCTTTATGCGGTCACGCTTTATCTTTCAGATCCTCTATCGCAACGCTGAACTCTACTTGTCAGCGCTTCGTACCCTGGATCGAAAGAGTGAACAGATTGAAAGCCAATTGCACAAATCAACGCGTAATGAAGAGCTGATTGAGTTGATGGAGTTAGAAAAAACCATCGTCTACTTTAAGGCCTCTCTGAAAACCAATGAGCGCGTGATCAAGAAATTGACCAGTGCCACTAGCAACATCAAGAAATACCTAGAAGACGAAGATCTACTGGAAGATACCTTGATCGAAACCCAGCAAGCCATTGAGATGGCGGATATTTATGGAAACATCCTCCACTCCATGACCGATACCTTCGCATCAATCATCTCCAACAACCAGAACAACATCATGAAGACCTTGGCCATGGTGACCATCGTCATGTCCATCCCAACCATGATTTTCTCGGCCTACGGGATGAACTTCAAAGACAATGAATTACCGCTCAATGGAGAACCAAACGCCTTCTGGCTGATCATTTTCATCGCCTTTGCCCTGACCGGGTCTCTCGTCGTCTACCTCATCCATAAAAAATGGTTCTAACACCTACTAATAATACTAAGGAGTATTTATGTCTCAATTTGATTTGAATCAACTCAGCAAGAAAAACCAAGAATTTATCCGCATCGCCAAACACCAATTGCTTGAAAACGGGAAATCAGAGGAAGAAGCAGAAAGCCTCATCCAAGAAATTCTTCCAGCTATCCATGAAAACCAAGGAAAAGGGATTCCGGCACGGACTCTTTTTGGAGCTCCAACTGTTTGGGCGAATTCTTTCAGCGAGAAAGAACGCTATGAAAAAGAGCATCCGAAATTAAACGATGCTCCCTCTCTTATGATTTTGGATTCCTTCCTCTTTATCTTTGGTGTCTTTGCTGCGATTAGCGCCTTTATGAACTTGGTCGCACCGCGTCGTACTGGCTATGGGTTGATCACCTTGATCCTTGGAAGTTTGACAGGGGCTCTGCTCTTGTATCTCATGTACTACTTCTTCTATCAGTATATGGATGGCACAAAAGATCGCAGTGAGCGTCCCTCTCTTTGGAAATCCATGCCGATTCTTGTCGGAGTCATGTTCCTTTGGGTCATCGTCTTGTCCTTTACTTCCTTACTTCCACAAGTCCTCAACCCAACTATTCCAGATGTTTTTGCCATCGTTTTAGGAGCTCTAGCGCTTGTCCTTCGCTTCTACCTCAAGAAACGCTTTAATATTAAAAGTTCGAGCACAGCACCTGCAACTCGACGCTAAAAAGAAACGGATGAAGTTTTCATCCGTTTTTGTTTTACTGTATTTCCCTGTTCAACCTTTTTGAAAAATAGAGGACTAAGTCATCATTGTTTTCACAAGAACTGTAAGGGTCCAAGGGCTGATCCCTAAACCAAATTCCAGATCCATCTGGGATATAGCCTCGTTTAACATACAGTCTTTGAGCTGGGCCATAACCCGAGTGTAAACCAACCCCTAAAGTAACAATCTCTGATAGTAGCCGGACTCTTTTTTCCGCCTCCTCTAGAAGTTGATTCCCAATTCCTCGATTTCTAAATGGTTCAAAAACATTAAAATCAGATAGTTCAGGATAGACTCCCACGAAAGGTCCGTGCTTGGCAGCAGGCAATATAGTGATATAGCCTGCCACAAATCCATCCGACTCAGCTACTAATACGTCCCTCTCTCTATTCTCCTGCTCCTGAAAATAGCTAGTCAAGATATCCTCTCTACCCGGCCACCCTTGGTGGGTAAAGGCTTGAGATATGTGCTCAATATCTGCCTTTATCATCCTCCTGATGATTACACCTTCCTTCATAATTCCCTCCTTGATACATTTCTTCCCACATTATAACACGATTAGAGCTAGGGAAAGGTCAAAGAGGTCCACCGGACCTGAAAAAAAGACCCTTATGGGTCTTAATTCGCTTTCTTGTTTTCAAACTCGTGAAAAAAAGACCCGTAAGGGTCTTTTTTTTAATCTTCGTTTACGAAAGGCATCAAAGCCATTACGCGAGCGCGTTTGATAGCTGTTGTTACTTTACGTTGGTTCTTCGCTGAAGTTCCAGTTACACGACGAGGAAGGATTTTCCCACGTTCTGAAACGAAACGGCTAAGAAGCTCAGTATCTTTGTAATCAACATATTCAATTTTGTTTGCTGCGATGTAATCAACTTTTTTACGGCGTTTGAATCCGCCACGACGTTGTTGAGCCATGTTTAATTCTCCTTTATAGTTTTAATTCGTTAAACCCATTCTTAGAATGGAAGATCGTCGTCTGAGATGTCCATTGGATTAGCACCAAATGGATTTTCTTCACGACCAAAGTTTGGCGCTGCATTGCTTGGTTCAGATCCACCAAAGCTTGGGGCTGCATTTCCAGCAAAACCACCGTTACCTGATGAATAGCCACCAGCTGCATGCCCTTCGCGTGCTGCACGGCTTTCCAATAATTGGAAGCTGTCTGCTACGACTTCAGTGACATAAACACGTTGACCTTGCTGGTTTTCGTAATTACGTGTTTGAATGCGACCGGTAATCCCAATCAAAGCACCTTTCTTAGCCCAGTTGGCTAAGTTTTCTGCTTGCTGACGCCAGATCACACAGTTGATGAAATCGGCTTCGCGCTCTCCATTCTGACTCTTGAAGTTGCGGTTGACAGCTAGGCTGAAAGTGGCAACTGCTTGATTGCTTGGAGTGTAACGAAGTTCAGCATCACGGGTCATACGACCGACAAGTACAACATTGTTAATCATAAGTCACCTCTGATGATTTCTTACGCGTCAACTTTTACGATCATGTGACGAAGAATGTCACCGTTGATTTTTGAAAGACGGTCGAACTCGTTAAGAGCTACAGCGTCGTTTGCTTCAACGTTTACGATATGGTAAAGTCCTTCACGGAAATCTTGGATTTCGTATGCAAGACGACGTTTTTCCCAATCTTTTGATTCAACAACAGTTGCACCGTTGTCAGTCAAGATAGAATCGAAACGTGCTACCAAAGCGTTTTTAGCTTCTTCTTCAATGTTTGGACGAATAATATAAAGAATTTCGTATTTAGCCATTGATAATGTTCCTCCTTTTGGACTAATGACCCCAAGTCTTTGCAAGGGGTAAGTGAGGTTTACTCACAAGAAACTATTATACCAGACTTTTCGAACAAAGGCAAGGATTATCTTTAGGATTTGATACATCATTTTTTACACACCCTACGATATTAAAGGGAAACTTCCCCTTAAAAATGGCAATTAATAGAAGGAAAGATACTCCTTTCCTGTCCCTTTTCCTTAAAGAAAACTGATATCAGTTAGCTTTAAGCTTGAGTCTTTATACTAGCTACAACAAATCTCAAGAAACGAGGAACGATTATGAATTATCTTATCATCCCCGCCTATCAACCGGATCTGAATCTTGTCAAATTGGTTCGCCTGGTTCACGCTAAGAGTGATCTCCACATCATCGTCGTCGACGATGGAAGTGACGACGACAAGAAAGTGATTTTTGACAAATTGGACGGTCTTGCGACAGTCCTGACCCACGAGCACAACCAAGGAAAAGGGCAATCTCTCAAGACTGCTTATGCATACATCCTAGAAAGAGGTACCTATGGAAGCGTTGTTACAGCTGATGCAGACGGTCAGCACAAAATTTGGGATATTTTCAGGGTTGTTAACCAATCTCAAGAGCATCCTGGAGCACTTATTTTAGGAGCACGCGCCTTTTCTGGCAAAGTTCCTTTGCGTTCTGCTTTCGGAAACAAATTGACCCGTTTCCTCTTCAAACAACAAACCGGAGTGGCAATCAGCGATACCCAAACAGGTTTACGGGCTTTTACTACGAATCTATTGCCTTTCATGCTTGAGGTTGACGGACAGCGTTATGAATATGAGATGAATGTTCTCCTTGCAGCAAGCAAGTCCTTCCCCATCCTAGAAGTTCCGATTGAAACAGTCTACATCAATGACAATGAAGGTTCCCACTTCCGTCCTATCCGAGATGGTCTCATGATCTACAAGGACATGTTTAAGTTTGCCCTCTCCTCTCTGAGTAGTTTTATCGTTGACTATCTGGTCTACGCTTTCTTCCTTTTTGTAATGATGGCTGTGCCCATTAGTCTTCGCATTCTCCTAGCGAACGGGATCGCTCGTGTGACGAGTTCCATTTTTAACTACTCGACTAACAAGCACCTGGTCTTTAAGAATAAAGACAGCGTCGCTAAAACAGGAAGTGGCTACTTTGGTCTAGCGCTCGGCCTCTTTATTCTCGATACGCTCTTGATTCGACTCTTCTATACTGCTTTCGGGCTCAATCTCCTGATCAGTAAAATTGTCGTTGGCTTCCTCCTCTTTCTGGTCTCATGGGTGATCCAGAAAAAAGTAATCTTCAAAGAAAGGACAGCTCCCCACCATGAAATTCTTTAAAAAATCCTATACCTATGCTGCCTGCTTTGGCCTTCTTTTGACCAGCAGTTTTAGCTACTCGATGCTCAAGACCTTTGTCTTATCCGATGCCATCCAAACCGTAAAAGCTACCACTACGGACACTAAGGCTGCCAAAAAAGCAGCTGCTTCGGCAATAACGACCGATACTAGCTATTCAGATGACAATATCCAGGTGACTTTAACAGAAAAAACAGTTGAAAATACCCAGGTTTACATCGCAGATATCACAGTCAGCTCGGCAGATTATCTCAAGACGGCCTTTGCACAAAACACCTACGGGACAAATGTAACGGCTAAGACCTCCGTCACAGCCGCCAACAACAATGCTATTCTAGCAGTGAATGGTGACTATTACGGGGCTAACAGTACAGGATACGTCATCCGAAATGGAGTGGTCTACCGCGATACCGTTCGAGAAGACTCTAGCAATGGCGACTTAGCCATTTACAGGGATGGTTCCTTCAAAATTATCTATGAAGATGAGATCTCTGCGGATCAATTGGTCAAAGACGGGGTCGTCAATCTCCTTGCCTTCGGACCTTCCTTGGTTGAAAATGGTGAGATTACGGTAGACACCAACTCAGAAGTTGGACAATCCATGGCATCCAACCCACGTACAGCGATTGGGATCATCGATGAAAACCACTACATTATCGTCGTATCAGATGGACGGACTTCAGAAAGTGAAGGACTGTCTCTCTACCAATTAGCGGAAGTGATGAAGTCTTATGGCGTTAAAACAGCCTACAACTTGGATGGTGGTGGATCTTCTACCCTTTATTTCAATGGCCAAGTTATTAACAAACCAACTACAAATGGTACTATTTCAGAAAGGGCGGTGAGCGACATTGTCTACATCGGTTACTAATCCTATCAAAAAACGATTGAAAAAAACGATTCTCTGGTATCCTCTTATTTCAGCTTTCTTCTTCGTTGGAAGTCGCATCTATGAACACTTTAGTTTTGGCGAGACCTCTGCCTTCATGCACTACCTCTTCTTGATTCCTTTGATCGGTGGCGCCCTACTAGTGCTTCTACAGTTGATGGTGAAAGGCTTCTCTCGCCTGAGTCTCAATCTTTGGAATTCTGGAGTGGCTACGCTCACAACCGGAGCCCTCTACCGAGGGATTGTCAACCTCTCTGGTCGATCTACTACAATGGATCAACTCTATTATTACCTTGGAGTTGCCTTTCTAGCACTGGCTCTGATCAGCCTCTTCTTTGTTCGCAGTGTCTGGATAGAGAAAACAGCCTAAGACATGAAAAACGTCCGTTTCTTAAAAGAACGGACGTTTTTTAGGGTAAGTTAACGTATGAACGGCTTAACCTTCACGTTTTTTGCTGACTACAAAGCCTGCTAAAGCTAGTGAGGTCATGCCAAAGAGGCTAAGGACTGTCGAAGCCAATTCTTCTTGACCTGTTTTTGGAAGACCCGTTGCTGGTGTAGCAGCTACTTCTGCTTGGCCACCTGTATGATAAGTGACAGCGACTGGTTTGTTGGTTGCCACTTCTTTTGTTTCGCTTGCAGCTGGTTGAGCTGGAGTTACTGGAGTTGCAGGTTGAGGTGTTGGGGTAGTAGGAGTCACTAGTGATACAGGATGGACTGGATTTACAGGACTGACTGGATCAACTGGCGATGGCTGTGGTTCCGGTTGTGGTTGTGGTTCTGGAGTTGGTGTTTCTTCTTCCACTTTTTCCACAAATGTCTTGTTACCCAAGATTGAAGCAGATAACTTCTTCCCTGCCTTATTCACATCTTCGATGTATTGGATAAAGACTTCAGTATCTGGATTAATCGCCCCGATCAATTTTGTATCGCGGAAGACTGAGAAGCCATCACCACCACCATACAAGAAATCGTTGATAATCGCTTTGTAGGTCTTGTTACGATCAATTTCGGTTCCATCTGCCTTGTAAGCTTTCACAACCTTATATGGATTTTCTTCTGTTGCATCGGCTGGTTTTGTATAGGTGTACTTGATCCCTGCCATTTGCAAGAAGTAGAGTTCTTTCTCATCATACTGTTGGTCCAAAGCTTTATAAATTTGGTCTCCGGTAATTTCGACTACTTGAAGGATATTTCCAAATGGTTGCACTGCTTGAGCTGCACCCCAAGTGACTGTTCCGTCTGGTTTCACCACGAGGTCTGCACGAATTCCTCCATTATTGGTGAAGGCAAAGTCTACATCTGGATAACCTGATTTTTTAGCAATATCCAATTGGGCAGCTGTGACCAGATCCCCAACAGCACTTTCTTGTTGCGCATTTAATTCACGGGTGATATTTTCTGCTTTTTCTGCTGAACCAATTTTCGCTTCTGTTACCTTTTTAACAGTCTCGTTGGCTTCATTGATGATCGCTTGAACCTTGGCATCTTTTGCTTTGCCTTTCGATGGATCTACCGCAATAATTTTAGCAGTTGGAGCTTTGACAAAGTCAGCTGTATCTGTATCTAGGACCCCGCGGACATCAGAGTAGGCTTTCCCTTGAGAGGTACCTTGAACGATCAAGGTATTTCCGACCATCCCATTTGTATATTGGTGGTTGTGACCTGCAAAGACAAGGTCCACAGAGTTTTCAGGATAGATTTGGTTTAATTTTTTGATCATGTCTGCAGCAGGACCTTCTGCTACACCATTCTTACTAGTGGCAGCAACGTGAGCCAAGACAGCGATGGCATGAACCCCTTGGTCATTTAATTCACGCGCATATTTGGCAATCGATTCTGCTTCATCCAAAACGCGGTATTGTTCATGATTTTTACGCAAAACAAGATTTGGAAATTCTGTCGTAACAACCCCGATAAATCCGACCTTAACGGTCTTATCGTTGACTGGGATTTCTTTTATGGTATAAGGTTTCCAGTCAAATGGGATTTTGTTGGTATCTTTGTCAACCAAGTTGGCAATTACAACTTCTTGTTTGGAAGCTTCATGAGGATACTCATCGACGATCTTATTGAATTGACCAGGTGTCGGGGCTTCTCCCTTCATGATCCGGTTGAATTCACCAAGTCCTTCGTCAAACTCGTGATTACCAAGGGTTCCGTATTCAAAGTTCATTTCATTGAAGACTTTTACAGTTGGTTCATCTTGAAGGAGGGCAGAATTGGCTGGACTAGCTCCGACCATATCTCCAGCTTGCACACGGATGCTGGCATTTGGCGTTCCGGCATTCTCCGTTTCAAAGTCTTTTTGCGAATCGTTCAAATAGGTTGCCAAAAGTGGGGCTGTTCCTGCGTTTTTCACAGTTTCGCCTTCTAAACGAGCTGTCCCCGTTTGTTCCAAGGCACCGTGGAAGTCATTGACGCCCATGAACTGCACGGGCAATTCATCTGCGAAAACGCTATTGATCGCAAAAACACTGAGACCGGCAGCAACCGCTAGGATACTGCTTTTCAAGATAACTTTTTTCTTCATTGAATACTCCATTTTCTAATGTCGGACACTTCTCCAAAGAGGAGAATGCAGAAAAGTTGATTTGCTGCAATCAGCTCTTCCATTTTACTATTTTTTCGGTTTTACTTCAATATTTTCCTAGAAACTCTTACAACTTTATTAGAAAACGCTTGATTCCCGAACATCTCCTCCCTTATCTTTTATTCTTTACTGAATTAAAATCACAAAAAAGCCGGATTGCTCCGGCTCTTTCTATTATTTATTCACGTTTTCCCATTTCCAGTTTTGAACTTCTGGAATGTCATCTCCATTTTCACGGATATAGGCGTTGTGGAAGGCTACTGTTTCATCCATTTGAGCTGCAAATTCAGCTGCTTCTGCTCCAAGAGCTGCATTAGCAGCATCTTGTGCCAAGTGGAAGCGATCCAACTCAGACATGACACGCATATCAAATGGTGTTGTGATATCTCCGTTTTCACGGTAACCATGCACACGCAAGTTGTGGTTGTGACGGTTGAAGAAGATGTCACGGATCATGCCTTCGTAACCATGGAAGGCAAAGATCACAGGTTTGTCAGTTGTGAAGACCTTGTCGAACTCTTCATCTGAAAGTCCACGCGCGTCGACTGATGGGTGACGCAATTTCAAGATGTCTACAACGTTAACAAAGCGGATCTTCAATTCTGGGAAGGCTTTGTGAAGAATCGTTACAGCTGCAAGTGCCTCTAAGTTTGGCTCTGTACCTGCTGCTGCAATGACTAGATCTGGTTCTTCATCTGCTGAAACAGTTGATGCCCAATCGATCACCTTGTATCCTTCACGAACCAATTCTTCTGCTTCATCAGCTGAGTAGAATTGAGGACGCGGGTGTTTAGAAGAAACGATCAAGTTGATCACATCTTCTGCCTTGAAGGCTTGGTCCATCACTGCAAGCAACGTATTGGTATCTGCTGGCAAGTACTCACGGATGTATTCAGGAGTTTTCTCAGCCAAGTGAGTCAAGATACCTGGATCTTGGTGAGTGTAGCCATTGTGGTCTTGTTGGAAAACAGTTGAAGTCGCAATCAAGTTCAAGGCTGGGTAGTTTTTACGCCATGTCGTGTGAGTCTTAGATTTACGCAACCATTTGAAGTGTTGAGTAATCATAGAGTCTACAACACGAAGGAATGATTCGTAAGATGCGAAGAATCCATGACGACCTGTCAAGACATATCCTTCGAGCATTCCTTCTGCTTGGTGTTCTGACAATTGAGAGTCAATCACACGTCCAGCAGGGCTCAAAGCTTCATCGTAGTCTGGCTTCATACGTCCTAACCATTGACGGCTTGTACGTGTGAAAACTTCTTGAAGACGGTTTGATTTGGTTTCATCTGGTCCAAAGATACGGAAGTTATCTGGGTTCGCATCTACCAAATCTGCCGCATACTTACCAAATTCGATCATGTCTTGAGCCATGATTTCACCTGGTGTGTTAAATTGAAGGGCATGTTTCTTCCAATCAGCTGTGTTCATTGGTTTGATCACACCAGCATTTGTGATTGGGTTCATCGCCATGCGACGGTCACCTTTTGGTGCAATTTCAGCAACTTCAGGAACTAGTTTACCAGTTTCGTCGAACAATTCAGCTGGACGGTAAGATTCCAACCATGAAAGAAGAGCATCGACATGCTCCATGTGGTGAGCATCTACTGGGATTGGAACTTGGTGCGCACGGAATCCACCCTCGATAGGTGTTCCTTCCCATGCTTTTGGACCAGTCCAACCTTTAGGAATACGAGCAATCAAGACAGGGTATACTGGTTGAGTTGCTTCTTCAGCAGAACCTTTACGAGCTTCTGCTTGGACTTTCTTGATTTCTTCAATTGCTTCGTCCAATTTTTCAGCGAACAAAGCGTGAGCAGCTTCGTGGTCATCAGAAATAGCGGTTACGTTTGCAAAGATTGGTTTCCAACCAAGACCTTCAAAGAAGAGGGCCAATTCTTCGTCTGTTTTGCGTTCGAAGATCGTTGGGTTGTGGATTTTCCCTCCGTTGAGGTAGAAGATTGGAAGAACAGCACCATCGTTGACTGGGTTCAAGAAGGTATTTGACAACCATCCTGCCATCAATGGACCTGTTTCTCCTTCACCGTCACCGATCACTGTTGCAGCAATCACATCTGGATTATCCAATACAGCACCTGCAGCGTGAGAAAGGGCATAGCCAAGTTCTCCCCCTTCATGGATAGATCCTGGTGTTTCAGGCGCCGCGTGAGAAGCGATCCCTCCTGGGAATGAGAAGATCTTACACAAGTGTTTGAAACCTTCTTCGTTTTGAGGGATAGTTGGATTCAATTCAGTATATGAACCATCTAAGTAAGAGTTAGATACCATTACTTGTCCACCGTGACCTGGTCCTTCAATGTAGAACATATCCAAGTCGTATTTGTTGATGGTACGGTTCAAGTGAGCATAGATAAAGTTTTGCCCTGGTACAGTTCCCCAGTGCCCGATTGGGTGAGCCTTCAAGTCATTTTCAACGACTTCACGCTTCAACAATGGGTTATCTTTTAAGTACATTTGAGCAGCTGAAATGTAGTTGGCTGCACGCCACCAAGCATCTACTTTATCCAAGTATGCTTTGCTGTTATAATCGACAGTCATCTTGTCTCCTCGCAATTTCTAGACAGGTCTGTTGATCAACCTGTTCGTTTGATGAATAGTTTAAACACTCTGTTATCAAGATCAAACAGATGATATTGAAGAAAATATTCAATATTACTTCTATTCTATCAGGAATTTCCATTTTTGTACATCACAAAGTAAGAAAAATATTCTTTGATGATCAAATTTTTATTTTCCGATAAAGCATTCCCATTTACTGTGGAGATCTGATAGAAAAAAGACTTTGCTGATTTTTACAAACCAGCAAAGTCTCGACTGAAATGGAGTAGTTTAAATGACTTTTTGACCTTTCTTGTAGACATCTGTCACTAGATTTGTTGCAAAGAAATAGAAGAGATAGTCTAGATTTGGCGCATCAAAGATGGTAATGTCAGCCTGCTTGCCAGCATCGAAAGAACCGATCGTTTTGGCACGATCTACTGAGTAGGCTGCATTGATGGTCACTGCATTGAGAATTTCTACTGGAGTTAGGCGCATCATAAAGCAACCAAGATGCATGGCAAACTGAAGATTGGCTGTCGGACAAGACCCTGGGTTGCTGTCTGTTGTTAGGGTAATAGCCATGCCAGCGTCCAACATCTTACGAGCCGGTGCATAAGTATCTTCCATGAGGCTAAAGGTTGTGGCCGGCAACAGATTGCCGATAACTTTTGCCTTGGCTAGTTTTTCGATCCCCTCATCGGTAATGACCATCAGGTGTTCTGCACTGGTGGATTGCAATTCAGCCGCTACGTCAACACCTCCAATAGACTCAATTTCATCCGCATGGATCCGTAACTTGAAGCCCATTTCCTTAGCTTTCGAAAGAAGATAGCGAGATTCATCTGCTGTAAAGACCCCTTTTTCACAGAAGATATCACAGAACTCAGCTAACTGTCCTTCTTTCACTTTCGGAAGCATTTGTTCCACAATGAGATCTAAATATTCTTGAGAACGGCCTTTGTACTCTGTAGGAATCGCATGGGCTGCCATAAAGGTAGATACCAAGTCTATTTGATGATCCCGATCCAGTGCAGCGACAACATCCAACTGGCGTTTTTCAGTTTCCCAATCCAAACCGTAACCGCTTTTCGCTTCAACGGTTGTCACCCCATGGCGCAACATGTAGTCCAACAGTCGTTTGGACTTGTCATAGAGGGTGTCAAAAGAAGCTTCCCGTGTCGCCCGAACGGTGCTTAGAATCCCTCCGCCTTGGGCGAGGATGTCTAAGTAAGAAACACCTGCTAATTTTTTAGCAAATTCATGCTCCCGACTGCCTCCATAGACTAAGTGGGTGTGGCAATCAATCAGGCCAGGGGTCGCAACTTTTCCTTCACAGGATTTCACTTCCGTATGGTCATCGATCAGTTCTGGGGCTGGTTGCCCTGTCCCAACTGCAAGAATCTTTCCATCTTTAATGGCGATATAAGCATCTGAAAGAATTTTTGCCTCTGCCATCTCCTTACCATAGAGAGGATGACCCAGATCATTTGGACAAAACAATTGGTTAAAGTGGGTTAATAGGATATCAGCTGACATATGAAACATTCCTTTCTATTTCCATCGTTATTCATTTTACAATTCTACAGAAAAAGCGTCAAAAAAAAGTCAAAAAGTTTTCCCCTCATTTTTTTTTGCTTTATTAAAAATTATATTTTTTTTTGACTCTTTATTGACGTTTCTTGGATACAATAAAGAAAATACAAATTCACAGTCCAACTATAAGGAGGGTTCTGCTATGTCATTTATAGACGAGAAAGAAATTGCAGCTGCTATGTCTGTCAAACTTGACTTTGATGTCCTACCTGAAAAGGCGACTTTTCAAGAAGGCATTCGTCGTGCACCGGATAGAGGCTTCCGCTTAACGCAGGCTCAGACCGAAATTGCCCTTAAAAACGCTCTGCGTTACATCCCTAAAAAATTCCACCAAGAGTTGATCCCAGAATTTCTAGAAGAACTAAAAACTCGCGGTCGGATCTATGGCTATCGCTTCCGTCCAAAAGATCGCATCTATGGAAAACCAATTGATGAGTACAAAGGAAAATGCACTGCTGCTAAAGCTATGCAGGTCATGATCGACAACAACTTGAGCTTTGAGATTGCCCTTTATCCTTATGAATTGGTTACTTATGGAGAAACAGGATCTGTCTGTGCCAACTGGATGCAATACAACTTGATCAAGAAATACTTGGAAGTGATGACAGAAGACCAAACCTTGGTCGTTGAATCTGGTCACCCTCTTGGCCTCTTTAAATCGAAACCAGAAGCTCCTCGCGTCGTCATTACTAACGGTCTCTTGATTGGTGAGTATGACAATATGCACGACTGGGAAATCGCTGAAGAAATGGGCGTTACCAACTACGGTCAAATGACGGCTGGTGGCTGGATGTACATCGGACCTCAAGGGATCGTTCACGGTACCTTTAACACCCTTCTTAATGCTGGTCGTCTTAAACTCGGTGTGCCTGATGATGGCGACTTAACTGGTAAACTCTTTATTTCATCTGGTCTCGGTGGGATGAGCGGCGCTCAAGGGAAAGCAGCTGAAATTGCAAAAGCGGTTGCCATTGTCGCTGAAGTGGACCGCTCTCGGATCGAAACGCGCCACTCTCAAGGTTGGATTAGCCAAGTGACCGACAGTGCGGAAGAAGCTGTGAAATTGGCTCAAGCAGCACTGGAAACTGGTGAATCAACTTCGATTGCCTACCATGGTAATATCGTAGACTTGCTCGAATATGTCAATGAACACCAAGTCCATGTTCATCTCTTGTCTGACCAAACCTCTTGCCACAACGTCTATGATGGTGGTTATTGTCCAGCTGGTATTAGCTTTGAAGAACGGACACGCTTGTTGGCAGAAGACAAAGAAACCTTCCATCGTTTGGTCGATGAAACCTTGGCTCGTCACTTCGCAGTGATTAAAGATTTGACGGCTAAAGGTACCTACTTCTTCGACTATGGTAATGCCTTCATGAAATCTGTTTATGACTCAGGCATCAAGGAAATTTCTAAGAATGGTCTCGATGACAAAGACGGCTTCATTTGGCCATCTTATGTAGAAGATATCATGGGACCTATGCTCTTTGACTATGGTTATGGTCCATTCCGTTGGGTCTGCCTCAGCGGTAAACACGAAGACTTGATCGCTACTGACCACGCAGCGATGGAAGCAATCGATCCAACTCGTCGCTACCAAGACCGCGATAACTACAACTGGATTCGCGATGCTGAGAAGAACCAATTGGTGGTTGGTACACAAGCTCGTATCCTCTATCAAGATTGTATGGGTCGTGTCAACATTGCTTTGAAATTCAATGAACTCATTCGCCAAGGCAAGATTGGACCGGTCATGATCGGACGTGACCACCATGACGTATCTGGTACAGATGCTCCATTCCGTGAAACATCAAACATCAAAGATGGATCAAACGTTACTTGTGATATGGCAGTGCAATGTTATGCTGGTAACGCTGCCCGCGGTATGAGTCTCGTGGCTCTCCACAATGGTGGTGGTACTGGTATCGGTAAAGCCATCAACGGGGGATTTGGTCTCGTACTAGACGGTAGCCACCGGATCGACGAAATTATCAAATCTGCTATTTCATGGGATACCATGGGCGGGGTTGCTCGTCGGAACTGGGCACGGAACGATCATGCTATTGAAACAGCGATCGAATACAACCGTCTCCATGCAGGAACAGACCACATCACTATTCCTTATCTTGCAGACGAAGATTTGGTCAAAGAAGCTGTTCAAAAATTGTTTTAACATCAAAAAATAAAAATCTGAGAAAGGGGAGGAAAATGCAAAGACTTCTCCTCCCCACTTCTCCTATAAAAAGAGGTAATTATATGGCAAAAATTGTTGAGTGTATTCCAAACTTTTCTGAAGGACGCAATCAGGCTGTGATCGACGGATTGGTAGCCACAGCAAAAAGTATCCCAGGTGTCACATTATTAGACTACTCGTCTGACGCCAGTCACAACCGCAGCGTCTTTACACTCGTTGGGGATGAAGAAAGCATTCAAGAAGTGGCTTTCCAATTGGTGAAATATGCATCTGAAAATATCGATATGACCAAGCACGAAGGCGAACATCCTCGTATGGGGGCAACAGACGTTTGTCCATTCGTTCCGGTCAAAGATATCACTACAGCTGAATGCGTTGAAATCGCTAATAAAGTGGCCGAACGCATCAATCGCGAATTAGGTATTCCAATATTCCTTTACGAAGATGCCGCAACTCGTCCAGAACGGAAAAACTTGGCTAAAGTGCGCAAAGGACAATTTGAAGGAATGCCAGAAAAATTGTTGGAAGAAGACTGGAAGCCAGACTACGGCGAACGCAAGATTCACCCAACTGCAGGGGTTACAGCCGTTGGTGTCCGTATGCCACTCGTTGCTTTCAATATTAACCTTGACACAGACGACCTAGATATTGCCAATAAAATTTCTAAAATCATTCGTGGATCAAGCGGTGGATACAAATACTGTAAAGCGATCGGTGTCATGCTAGAAGATCGTAACATCGCCCAAGTCTCTATCAACATGGTCAACTTGGAACAATTCCCATTGTATCGTGTCGTTGAAACCGTTCGTTTCGAAGCACAACGCTACGGGGTTCGAATCATCGGAACAGAACTCATCGGACTTGCTCCTGCTAAGGCTTTGATCGACTCAGCTGAATACTACTTGCAATTAGAAGACTTTGACTACAGCAAACAAGTCTTGGAAAATCACTTGTTGGGTTAGAAAGGGGATCTATGAAACTAGTTGACTTAAGTATTACAGAGTTTGCCAAGGTCCTTGGTTCAGATGCTCCAGCTCCAGGTGGTGGTTCTGCTGCTGCCCTATCCGCTGCGAATGGGATTTCCCTTACAAAAATGGTCTGTGAACTGACCATTGGAAAGAAAAAATACGCAGAATTTGAAGACCACATCAAAGGGGTTCACGAAAAAAGCGCTCACCTCCAAGACCAGTTACTAGAAGCTATTGACAAGGATACAGAAGCTTTCAATGTCGTATCAGCTGTCTTTGATCTTCCAAAAGAAACGGAAGAAGAGAAAGCCGCTCGTCGTGAAGCCATGCAAAAAGCTTTGAAACATGCGACAGTATCTCCTTTCTCTATGATGGAGCTCATCGTTGAGGCGCTTGAAACCACCAAAGAAGCTGTTGGCAAGTCCAACACCAATGCGGCGAGTGACCTAGGGGTGGCTGCTCTCAACCTTAAAGCTGGCCTTCAAGGGGCTTGGCTCAACGTCCTGATCAACATTTCAGGAATCAAGGACCAAGACTTTGTCCAAGAATACCACGGCAAGGGTCTCGAACACCTCCAAGCAGGCTCTGATCTTGCAGACAACATTTACCAAACCATTTTAGAAAGTCTATCATAAACCTAACAAACAAAAAGAAAGAAGGGATTCTATGGTTTTATCGGATATTGAAATTGCCAATTCTGTCCAAATGAAGCCCATTACCGATATCGCTGCTGAACTTGGATTGACCGAAGATGACATTTCGCTCTACGGAAAATACAAGGCCAAAATTGATAGCAACCAACTGGAACAACTCAAGGATAAGGAAGATGGAAAGCTGATCCTCGTGACAGCCATCTCTCCGACACCTGCTGGAGAAGGAAAGACAACCACCTCTGTCGGCTTAGTCGATGCCCTCTCAGCTATTGGTGAAAAAGCCGTCATTGCTCTGCGCGAACCTTCTCTTGGCCCTGTCTTTGGGATCAAGGGTGGAGCTGCCGGTGGTGGATACGCCCAAGTGGTTCCAATGGAAGATATCAACCTTCACTTTACCGGAGACTTCCATGCCATTGGGATTGCCAATAACCTGCTTGCAGCTTTGATTGACAACCACATTCACCATGGAAATGAGTTGGGCATCGATTCTCGTCGGATTACCTGGAAACGGGTGGTCGACATGAACGACCGTCAACTCCGCCATATTGTCGATG
Organism: Streptococcus parasanguinis; assembly: GCF_001074805.1. Classification (GTDB taxonomy): domain Bacteria; phylum Bacillota; class Bacilli; order Lactobacillales; family Streptococcaceae; genus Streptococcus; species Streptococcus parasanguinis_A. Next base: position 34,960 of record NZ_JUPI01000126.1, read on the forward strand.
GCCTTCAAGGAAAAACAAACGGGGTTCCTCGTGAAGATGGCTTTGACATCACAGTGGCTTCTGAAATCATGGCTATTCTCTGTCTCTCAGAAAATATCCTTGACCTCAAAGAACGCCTCGATCGCATCATTATTGGGTTCAACTACCAAGGACAACCAGTCACAGCTAAAGACCTCAAGGCTGGAGGTGCTATGGCAGCCGTCCTCAAAGATGCCATCCATCCAAACTTGGTACAAACCTTGGAACATACTCCTGCTATTATCCACGGCGGACCTTTTGCCAATATTGCTCATGGCTGTAACAGTGTGCTGGCTACTAAACTAGCTCTCAAATATGCAGACTATGTTGTGACGGAAGCTGGTTTCGGAGCAGACTTAGGTGCTGAAAAATTCATTGACATCAAGTGCCGTATAGCAGGACTTAAACCTTCTGCCGTAGTCCTCGTCGCAACTATCCGAGCCCTCAAGATGCATGGTGGAGTTGCCAAAGCGGACTTGGCTACTGAAAATGTCCAAGCTGTTATCGATGGTCTGCCAAACCTAGACAAACACTTGGCCAACATCCAAGAAGTCTATGGCCTACCTGTGGTCGTTGCCATCAACAAATTCCCACTGGATACAGAGGCAGAGCTAGAAGCTGTCTATGAATCTTGTAAGAAACGCAATGTAGATGTTGTCATTTCGGATGTCTGGGCACATGGTGGCGCTGGCGGCCGTGACTTGGCTGAAAAAGTCATTCAACTAGCTCAAGAAGAAAACCACTTCTCTTATGTCTATGACCAAGAAGACAGCATTGAAACGAAATTGACTAAGATTGTCACAAAAGTTTATGGTGGTAAAGGCATTAGCTTGACACCAGCTGCCAAACGCGAACTTAAAGAATTGGAAGCTCTTGGCTTCTCAAACTACCCAATCTGTATGGCCAAAACGCAATACTCCTTCTCAGATGATGCCAAGAAAATGGGAGCACCAAAAGATTTTACTGTTAACATCAGCAATCTCAAGGTAGCTGCCGGAGCTGGCTTCATTGTAGCTCTCACGGGTACCATCATGACCATGCCTGGCCTACCAAAAGTACCTGCCAGTGAAAAGATTGATATCGACGCCCACGGCAATATCACTGGTCTCTTTTAAGAAAGAAGGCGTCCTATGGTGACTATCCTTCATCTTACCCCCGCAGATTATCAAATTTCTACCTGGTCCGGTGGCCAAACCACCCAACTCTTTCTCTCCCCAGAGGGAGGAAGTTATCCAGATCGGACTTTTGACTTCCGCCTCTCCACTGCAACGGTAGAGGTTGAAAAAAGTAACTTTACCGATCTCACTGGCTACCACCGAATCTTGATGCCCTTGAATGCCTCCATTCGACTCAACCATCAACAGAAAGAAGTGGTTTTGAACCCCTTTCAAAGCTACTTCTTTGATGGGGGAGATCCTGTATCTAGCCAAGGGACTTGTCAAGACTTTAATTTGATCTACAAACCTTCTTATCAGGGGCATATGAGTGCTATATCCCCAAATGAAAGTGTCACGAGTCAGAGTCGCTATCAATTGATCTATGCTCTCTGTCCGCTAACACTAAAATGGGGAACGAATCATTCTCAAATCCTCCAAACTCACGAGCTCCTGGTGATCGAACAAGCATCTCCTCTTCAAGAGATGACAATCACGTTTTTACCCCATCAGTCTGGGGAGCAACCGGTTGCTATCTGGACTGGACTACAATAATGTTCACAAAGGAGAAACATTATGAACGGAGCACATAAACAGTCGATTGAGGAACAAGAAAAAGCGAAATTCAGCTTTAGTGGTGCCACTCTATACGGTATCAACGCCGTAATCGGATCTGGTATCTTCCTCCTCCCTCAAAAAATATATTCTGGCCTCGGACCAGCCTCTCTAGCTGTCATGTTCGGAGTAGCCGTTCTCGTCATGCTACTATCAGCCTGTCTGGCTGAAACGGCTGGCTACTTCGATAAAAACGGTGGAGCCATGCAATACTCAAAAGCCGCTTTCGGAGACTTCGTTGGCTTTAACGTTGGGATTCTCGGTTGGGCCGTTACAGTTATCGCCTGGGCTGCCATGTTAGCCGGCTTTGCTAAGATCTTCATCATTACCTTCCCAGCATTTGAAGGCTACAACCTTCCGATCAGTATCGGTATGCTGATTCTCTTGAGTCTGATGAACATCGCCGGTCTGAAAACCTCTAAGATGTTCACTCTGACAGCTACTGTTGCAAAATTAATTCCAATTGTCCTCTTCTCGCTCTTTGCCATCTTCTTCATTTCTGGCGGGGTAAGCAAGGGCAACTTCACACCTTTCCTTCAATTGGAAAGTGGAACAAGTCTCTTCAGTTCTATTTCTAGTACAGCCGTCTACATCTTCTACGGTTTCATCGGATTTGAAACCATGTCTATCGTTGCAGGGGAAATGCGCAACCCTGAAAAGAACGTTCCCCGCGCTATTCTAGGTTCTATCAGTATTGTATCTGTTCTCTACATGTTGATCATCGCTGGAACAATCGCCATGCTTGGTGGTCGCATTATGCAAACCGGTGCACCAGTACAAGACGCATTTGTCGAAATGATTGGCCCTATCGGAGCTCCACTCGTTTCTTACGGAGCCCTCATTTCAATTGCCGGTCTAAACATTGGTGAATCCATCATGGTCCCTCGTTTTGGTGCCGCATTAGCAACTGAAAAACTCTTGCCAGAGGGTCTTGGAAAAACAAACTCTAAGAACGCTCCTGTCATTGCCATTATCATTTCTGCTATCTTCGCTTTCTTACTCTTGTTATCTGGCTCTTTCGAATCATTAGCAACCTTCAGCGTAGTCTTCCGTTTCTTCCAATACATTCCAACTGCTTTGGCAGCCATCAAACTCAGAAAAATGTACCCAGACAAAAAGGTTACCTTCCGAGTGCCATTTGGTCCTGTTATCCCTGTTCTAGCTGTTGTGATCAGTATCTTGATGATTGCAGGGGACAATCTAATGAACTTCGTATGGGGAGCTATCGGTCTAGTGATCGCTAGTGGACTCTATTTCGTTTTCCACGGAGATAAACTAGGTAAATCATAAAGCATTCTTCACTCATTTTCTTAATACACTAGATGGGACCTCTGGCGGGAGTAGACTTAGGTTCTATTCCCCAGCCCATCTATGCTTTCACGAATATCAAACCTGAGCCCTTTTCTCTAAGACTCTTCTCAAACTTCTTAAGATCAATAGACAATGGGCCCATGTTTGGTATTCAAATTGAAGTACAAAAACCTACTTCTACAGAACAACTACTCATAATCGGAGGTTTTATATGACTCAATTGATTCATTTAGACGGCAATAGCTTAACACTCGAAGACGTCATCGCTGTAGCTCGCCATGGTGCCCAATGTGAGCTTGACGAACAAGCAAAAGAAGCTGTCATCGCATCCCGTAAAATTGTCGATGATATCGTCCGTGAAAAACGAGTTGTCTATGGTGTGACCACTGGCTTTGGTTCCCTCTGTAATGTCAGCATCTCTCCAGAAGATACTGTTCAACTGCAAGAAAACTTGATCCGAACACACTCATCTGGTTTCGGTGATCCACTTCCTGAAGATGCCGTTCGTGCCATCATGCTGATCCGTATCAACTCGCTCTTGAAAGGCTATTCTGGCATTCGTCTGTCAACTGTTGAAAAACTGTTGGAATTGCTCAATAAAGGGGTGACTCCTTATATTCCAGAAAAAGGCTCTCTCGGAGCTTCTGGAGACTTAGCCCCTCTATCTCACATGGTTTTACCAATGTTGGGACTTGGACAGGCCTACTACAAGGGTCAACTCTTAAGCGGTCAAGAAGCTCTCGACCAAGCTGGTATTGAAAAGATCCAATTGGCTGCCAAAGAAGGGCTTGCCTTAATCAATGGTACAACCGTTCTAACCGGTATCGGAGCTCTTGCAACCTACGACGGTATTCAATTGCTTAAACTGTCTGACATTGCCGGTGCTCTCTCAATGGAAGTCCACAATGGGATTACCAGTCCATTTGAAGAAGACCTTCATACCATCCGTCCTCAAAGTGGACAATTGGCAACCGCTCGCAATATCCGCAACCTCCTTGAAGGAAGCAAGAACACAACGGTAGCAACCCAACAACGGGTCCAAGACCCTTACACACTCCGTTGTATCCCTCAAATCCATGGAGCTAGCAAGGATTCTATTGCTTATGTAAAAGAAAAAGTTGAAATCGAAATCAACTCTGTGACAGATAATCCAATTATTACTAAAGAAGGCCACGTCATCTCCGGCGGGAACTTCCACGGAGAACCAATGGCACAACCATTTGACTTCCTAGGGATCGCCCTTTCTGAAATCGGAAACGTATCTGAACGTCGGGTGGAACGCTTGGTCAACAGCCAGCTTAGTAAATTACCATCCTTCTTGGTTAAACACCCTGGACTCAACTCAGGCTTCATGATTACCCAGTATGCGTGTGCATCCCTTGCATCTGAAAACAAAATCTTGTCTCACCCAGCTAGCGTCGATTCTATCCCATCTTGTGAAAACCAAGAAGACTTCGTCAGCATGGGAACAACAGCAGCTCGTAAAGCGGCTGAAATTCTTAAGAACTCCCGTCGCATCGTTGCTACTGAAATCATGGCAGCCTGCCAAGCCTTGGATCTCAAACCAGAAAATCATGAACTTGGTAAAGGTACAAAACCTGCCTATGACCTGATCCGCAACAAGGTTTCCTTCATTGAATTTGACAAAGACATCGAAATCTTTGAAGAACTCAATAAGGCATCTGCTGTTGTCGAAAGTGAAGAATTCTTAGCAACTATCGAAAAAGTAGTTGACTTAAGCATTCAATACTGATACAGTAAAGATATAACAAAAACAGAGGCTGGCGATTTTCTCAGCCTCTGCATGCTTTCAAAAAATATAAGGGAGGCAACGACCTTGCTCACAAACTACTATCCAATGACCTATAGCTACTACCAAGGTAGCATCGAGGACAATCCCTACACTGCCAAATGGGGAATGGTTACTAAATTTTTAGACCTAAATGATGAGACCCTCACTCCATTTGAGGGGATGACCTTTGGGATCATCGGCTTTAAGAGCGACAAAGGAGTCTATATCAACAATGGGCGCGTAGGAGCAGTCGAGGGTCCTACAGCCATCCGTTCTCAAATCGCCAAACTTCCATGGCACTGGGGAACCAATGTAACAGTGTATGATGTGGGAAATATCGACGGGCCCAACCATTCGCTAGAAGAACTCCAAGAAAGTCTCTCACAAGCGATCCAGCGCATGTACCAATTAGGAATCCAACCCATCGTCCTAGGAGGCGGTCACGGAACTGCTTACGGCCACTACCTAGGGATCCAATCGAGCTTGAAAAAGGATGAACAACTGGCTGTGATCAATCTGGATGCCCACTTTGATCTGCGTCCTTACGACCAAACCGGGCCCAATTCTGGAACGGGTTTTCGTCAAATGGCTGATCATGCTAAAGAAAAAGGTCAGGACTTCCCTTACCTCATCCTTGGGATCCAAGAGCACAATAACAACCTCTTCCTCTTTAATTATGTCGCTAAAACACCAAGCATTGATTTCTTAACTGGCCAAGATCTCTTCCAGATGAGTCACCAAGCCATTCTGGATCGAATCGATCAATTTTTAGAAAACCAAACCGCGGTCTATCTTTCTATTGATATGGATTGCTTTGCGGTCGGTTCTGCCCCTGGTGTTAGTGCCATCCAATCACTTGGAGTCGATCCCAAACTAGCCCTCATGCTTCTCCAACACATTGCCGCTAGTGGTAAGCTAATCGGATTTGATGTCGTAGAAGTTTCTCCTCCTCATGACATTGATAACCACACTTCAAATCTTGCTGCGACCTTTATCTTTTACTTAACCCAAATATTGGCGCAACAAAAACTGAACTAAGAACATTTCGAGTCACGAAAAAAGCATAGAAACACTCATTGCTAGGGTGTTTCTATGCTTTTTCTTCATTATCAGACGCAGTAGCCTTTCCGACAAAGATCCGAAAGGAGGCCTGACCACTTATCCTTTCCCTATTTTTAGGCACCCTACATGTCTTTTAATTTCTTAAGAAACTGACGATCTCTGTAGGGATTCAAGTGTTGCTCTGCCACTTTTTTATAGTAATTTTTCTCTTCTTTCAAGAAGGTACTCAGGGCAGGATCGAGCTCTTCTCCCTTCTCCTTTTGATTAGATAAGAAAGCTAATAGATAATGAACCATCCCCTTATCCCGTGAATTAGCAGATGGATTCATCGTCCTTTCTTTTCGAGCCAAATAATCCGCAAGTTTCTCTTGATCCCCTTGCTGGCAGGCGATTAAGGATTGATAAAATTCGAGCAATTCTTCCTTCCAAGGGAAACGAACACTGGATAAAATCTTCTGGGCTCTGTCAAAACAGAGGCGTGCTTGAACCAAATCTCCCTTCCAATAATAGGCGATGCCCAAATCAATATCAAATACGACACGGACAGAATCAACCGCTTGATCTCCCACCAAACGCAAGACCTCTTCTAAGTGGGTGACGGCTACTTGGAAATGGCCCCTAATTTGCTCTATTTCAGCGAGGTAGGCCAAAGAAGCCGCAATTTGAATGGCATACTTGGTCTGCATACTATTGGTCAAACTAAAGCAATCAATGGAGCGATACAGATGCCGGGTCGCCTGCTCCTCATCCCCAACCATCAGATGATACAAGCCTTTCAAGCGCAACTGGATCGCGATGACCTCATGATTGTTGGCTTGGATGGCATCTTCCAGAGCCAAATCTGTATAATAGGCCATCTCAGAGATATTTTCAGTTTGAATGCAATAATAAATGATTTGCCGATAACCCTCTAAGAGGAAGTCTGACTGTTTGAGTTCCCGCGCATAGGAGATGACTTTTTGGATATCATGAATCCCCTTTTGATACTCCCCACTTCGAATAAAATAGCGACCTTCTAGGTACAAGTAACGCAGTTGCAAATACTTGTATTCTCTATCTCTTTGGTGCCTTGAAAATAGGTTATCTAATTCTTGGCGTAGGCGGGATAGCTCTTCCAAAATGTCCAAATAGCTATTTGTACCATCTGATAGGAACCCCTCATCTGCCTTGGAATAAATCGGAAACAGTTCATGCTCCAGCTGAAGGATTTCTTCTAAGTAGGTCAACTCAAACGATAAGGAGCGCAAGGGATTTTGCGATTGTTTGTATTGATAGGCAATTTCCTTATAAAAGAGAAGGTCCGTCGAATCTTCTAAGGTTTCTTCCAATTTTTGCGCAATTTGTTGGTGGAAGAGGCGTCGTCTAGCTGGCGAGAGGAGATGGTAAAAGTACATGGCTACCAATTGCTTGCAAAATTGAACCAAGAGATCCTCCCCTTCTTCTACGATTGAGATGATCGCTCTTTCAGATAATGGCTCGACTAATTCTATCAAAACAGGAAGCTCTGTAGCCGTCAATTCCGCCAGGATGGACAGAGAGATTGGCTTATGAAAACAAGATAAGTAGTAAAGAAGGGCCTCTTCCTCACTGCTCATATCCCCAAGTTCCTGAGAAAGATAAGCTTGGATGATATCCGGCAAGGGCTCTAAATTTTCATTTTCTTTCCACTCTTCGATATAGCTGGACAGGAAGAACGGACTGCCCTCACTCCATTCGACCATCTGCTCCATCACGGCCGGCTCTATTGCTCCCAGTTCCCCTTTCAAGAGAGCACGACTTTCACTTGGTTCAAAATTGGTCAACTCTAGTTGAGACAAGCGTTTCTCTACCTTCAAGCCCCCCAAGAAGTTGACAAAGAAATCTGGTAGGGGCTCTTCCGCTGTGAAAATTAGTTGCCATTTCTCCTGATTTCTTCGCTCTTCTAGTTGTTTCACTTTTTCTAGAGACACTGCATCGATCCACTGGGCATTTTCAAGAAGAATCAGGAGCGGTTTTTCTTTGCTAAGGCCTTGAAGCTGATTCCACACTGAAATGAGATCATCCTCCCCTTCCAGAAATGGAATCCCCATCTCATCTCCCAGTTTCTCTAGAGCTTGTTTGAGATCATTCCAAATACTTCCTTCGTAGCGTTGACTAGTAGCTTTTCCTTCAACCTTGATAAAGTTAAAACTGCGATTGGACATCAAGACCAACTGTCGTAACAGACGTTTCTTACCTGTTCCAGATTGCCCTATCACGAGAAAAGGACCTACTGCTTCACCCGTCTCGACTAAGGAAAGGTATTCCTCGAGTTGTGAGAGTTCTTGTTTCCGGCCAAAAAAGGAAAGTTCACGGATATTCAAGCGATTCGTCAGTTTATGAGTTCGTTTGGCTTCCAAAACGGAGTGATAAAGTTCCTCAATCGCTCGACTGGGACGCACACTGAGCTCGCGATCCAATAAATCGACAAGTTTATAATAGGTCTCGAAAAATTTTCCTAGTTGGTGATGGAAACTATAATACTCCATCAAGAGCTGGTAGTTTTTCTCTTCAAATTCATCCAGCTCTACCAAATGATGGAGCAAGAGTTCTATACTAGGATCTCCGAAACCAACCTTTTTAATTTTTTGATAGCAGCTTTCGATGTAGAGCTTCCTAAAAGCATCCCGTTTGCGAGAAGCCCACTGATCAAAGTCTTCATCATCCTTGACATAGAAGCCCTCTAAAAAGTCTCCCCGATAAAGATCCAAGGCACTTAGTGGATCTCTTTCAAAGAGCTGGACATCCAAAGAAAAACTCAAATGAGGATTAAGAGCCAAACTGCTCCGGCTTGGAGAGACAATGATATCTCCCTCAAAGATTTTATTGGCTTGGTAAACCGTATTCCGTAAGTTTTTGCGGGCTACTTGGTTTTCCTTATCTCCCCAAAGAATACCGGCGATTTCATCACGGTTGACCTGGCCCATAACTGCTAAGTAATAAAATAAGGCCTCCATCTTCGAAAAAGAAAAACGAATATCTTTCTGATTAAAAACAACCTTAGGGGGTCCAAATAATTTCAGCTTGAGCTCTTTTTTCATTGCAAGCGCCTCCAAAAACTTCATATTAATACTATAAAAAAAAAGTTGGTTTTTAGCAAGTGATTGACCCGAATAAAAAGAGACTGAGAACTATTCTTTCTCAATCTCTACACTTCCTACTAAAAGTGTTGATTAATTCACTTCAAAATTCGGTTGATGAGCAAATAAAGCCTTTGTTGCTTGGTAGACGTGGTAAGCGACATCTTCATTGTTCATGGTGTAAAGATGGACACCTGCCACATCTTGAGTAACCAAATCAACGATTTGATCGACTGCATAAGCTAAGCCAGCTGCGCGAAGAGATTCTGGATCATGCTCATACTTGTCTAGAATGGCTTTAAACTTCCGCGGGATATGAACATTTTCACAAGTTTTGAGGAGACGAAGGGCCTGGTTTCTGTTAAGAATCGGCATCACTCCTGCATGAATAGGAACATTGATCCCAGCTAAAGTACACTTATCTTGAAAGTCATAGAAACGCTCATTGTCAAAGAAAAGTTGAGTCACTAGGCTCGAACATCCAGCATCCACTTTCTTTTTCAGATTTTGAATATCTGAAATTTGATTTGGAGAATCTGGGTGACCTTCTGGGTAACAAGCACCAATCACATCAAAGTGAGGAGCTTCTGTTTTAATAAATTCAATCAAGTCCGTTGCATAACAAAAGTCTTTTAAAGGTTCCACACCAGGAATAATATCTCCACGAAGGGCCAAGATCCGGTGAACTCCTACTTGATCTAACTCATGAAGGGTATCTGCTACCTTTTCCTTACTGAGATAGATAGCCGGTAAGTGGGCAATGGTCGGAATAGACAATTCATTCTGAATATGATTGGCTAAAGCAACCGTCGTCTCTTTGATATTGTATTTGTTATTGCTAGCGGTCACACTGATAAAGTGAGGGGCTAGCTCCTGCATATTTGCCAAAGCACGTAAGAGTTTGGCATTGCCTACTTCAGGATTTGGAGGAAAAACTTCAAATGACAGAGACGGTGTGTGTTGTGACATATTCTATCCTTTTCTTTTGTTTCGTTGATCAAGAACTCTGAGCCACTGTTTCTAGGATAAGGGATGATTCGAAAACCCTCTACACGATGATAGAAGGTCCTCGAAACATTTTCTTACAAGTGTTCACGCGCTTCTTTAGCAGCATTAACTAGTTTGATCAAGCTTTCTTTTGTTTCTTTAATTCCGCGAGTCTTCAAACCACAGTCAGGGTTGATCCAAACTTTGCCACTTGGTACTTTCGCCAAGATCGCTTCGATAGTGTGATCAATTTCACCGTCTTGTGGGACACGTGGTGAGTGAATATCGTATACCCCAGGTCCAACTTCTGTTTGGAAGTTTTTGGCTTTCAACTCATCCAAGATTTCAAGGTTTGAACGGCTAGCTTCAAATGAGATAACGTCCGCATCCAAGTTGTCGATAGCTGGGATGATATCTGTAAATTCTGAGTAACACATGTGCGTGTGGATTTGTGTATCTGGCGCTACAGTTGAGTGTACCAAGCGGAAGGCTGGAATCGCCCAATCAAGATAGTCTTCATACCAGTCGCTGCGACGGAGTGGCAATTTTTCACGAAGAGCAGCCTCGTCGATTTGGATGATTTTCACGCCTGCAGCTTCAAGGTCAAGAACTTCATCCTTAATCGCAAGAGCGATTTGAAGAGTAGAATCCTTGATAGAGATATCTTCACGTGGGAATGACCAGTTAAGGATGGTAACAGGTCCAGTCAACATCCCTTTAACAGGTTTATCCGTACGACTTTGTGCGTAGCTAGACCATTTCACAGTGATTGGGTTGAGACGAGTGACATCACCCCAGATGATTGGTGGTTTCACCCCACGCATACCGTATGATTGTACCCAACCGTTTTTAGAGAAGAGGTAACCTGACAAGTTTTGACCGAAGTACTCAACCATGTCGTTCCGTTCAAATTCACCGTGTACCAGCACATCAAATCCAACTTCTTCTTGCCATTTGATCCATTCATCAATTGTTTCAGCAAGGAAGGCATCGTATTCTTCTTGAGTCAATTCACCCTTACGGAAGGCCAAACGTTTAGCACGAACTTCTTTCGTTTGAGGGAATGAACCAATGGTAGTTGTTGGAAGAGCTGGAAGTTTGAAGGATTCTTTTTGGATTTCTTCGCGTTCTGCGAAAGCTGGCAAACGAGTGTAGTCTGCTTCTGTCAACGCTGCGATACGAGCATGAAGTTCAGCATTTGCTCCGACACGTTCGGTTGCGAAGAGTTCTTTGTTGGCAGCAAGAGCTTCTGCACCTTGACCATTGCGGATGGCATCCAAGTCACGCAATTCACCCAATTTTTCAACCGCAAAGGCGAAGTGGTCCAAAATAGCTGGTTCAAATTCTTCATTAGCAGTTGTAAATGGCACATGAAGAAGGGAGCAAGAAGTAGTCAAGACAACCTTTTCAGCTGGAACTTGATCCAAGATTTCTAAGCTCTTTTCATAGTTGTTGCGCCAGATGTTTTTCCCATTCACAATACCAGCATAAAGGGTCTTATCAGCTGGGAAGCCACCTTTCACCAATTCAAGTGTTTTCTTTCCTTCAACAAAGTCAAGACCAATACCATCTACTGGCAAGTTTACAAGGTCATTGTAGACATCACGAACATCACCAAAGTAGGTTTGAATCAAGACCTCAAGGCCTTTCTTGTCCGCCAAGAGTTTGTTGTAGAGGTTCAAGAAGAGGGCTTTTTCTTCAGCTGACAAATCTTTGACAAGAGCTGGCTCATCGAGTTGGATACGAGTCGCACCAAGCTCTGCCAATTTTGCAAAGACTTCTTGGTAAGCAGCAGCCAGGCTGTCGACGAAGTCTTCTGCTTTCACTCCATCTTCAAAGTCAGATAATTGAAGGAATGTGAAGGGTCCAACGACTACTGGACGAGTGTTAAGGCCCAAGTCTTTAGCTTCTTGGTACTCATCAAAAATCTTGTGACCAGCCAATTTCACTTCTGTTGTTTTTTCAAATTTAGGAACAATGTAATGGTAGTTCGTATTGAACCATTTTTTCATCGGAAGGGCACGCACATCCCCTTTTTCACCTTGGTAACCACGCGCCAAAGCAAAGTATTGTTCAAGGTCTGTCAAATCCAAGTTTTGAACAGATGCAGGCACGACGTTGAAAAGGAAGGCCGCATCAAGGAAATTGTCGTAATGTGAGAAGTCATTTGAAGGAATTTCTGAGATGCCTTGCTCTTTGACAATGTTCCAGTGTTTCGCACGCAAGTCTTTGGCAGCTGCCAAGAGCTCGTCTGCTGAGATTTCTTTTCTAAAGTATTTTTCAGTTGTAAATTTTAATTCACGGAATTCACCCAAACGTGGGAAACCGATAATTGTAGTTGACATGTTGTGTCCTCCAAAAATTCTAATTGACTCTATCATATCAGAAGATAGCCGTCTTGTATAATTGCTTTTACACGAATTTTGATATAGGCAAAAACTATAACAAAGATTTAATAGGCCTTGGGACCAGTGATCAAAAGTAAAAACTAGGACTGCCTATAAATATTTCCTATAGCCCATGTATCACCGAACCATTTTTGAGCAGATTCTGCTAGAAGAACAGCCCCTAAAAAGCAAAACAGGCCTCCTCTACCAAGAAAGACCCGTGGGAGCATAAACAAACTGCTCTTGTTTACAAATCTAATAAATCTAATAAATTCTATAAAAATTTATTAGTTAGAATTATTCTATCATCTACTGAAACTTTCCGCCGTGAGAAAAGTGCTAGAAACAATAGTGTTTCTAGCACTCGGAATTATTGAGACCTAAGGCTCAATAATTAGTCTTGGAACTTCGTAGAAGTTCGCTGACGTCCGTAACTCACCTAAGGAAAGTTTTTTAGATGACGTCGTTCCCAATCTGACAGGCCTTCTCTATTGAGAAAGACCTGCTTTTATAAGGAAGTTCGTTCCTTAATTTTTTCATTTGCTTCATTAGGCTAATTTGACACAGAAGGCATCCCAAGGGGCTAACTTGCCCGATTCGAGGACTTGCTCCACCTTGGTATTGGCAATGAGAACCTCTTCAACTCCATTGACAAGTGGTAAGTCTTGCTCTTGACTTGAGAGATTGACAACGACGAGGTAGGCTTGCACTCCTTCTACCCGCTTGTAGGCAAAAACTTTGTCTACTGCGTCCACCAATTCATAATCAGCCGTCACAAGCCAAGGATGCTCTTTTCGCAAGGCCACCAGAGCTTGGTAGATATAGAAAATGGAGTCTGGATCTGCTAGAGCAGCCTCAACATTGATCTCTTTGTAGTTTGGGTTGACCGCAAGCCATGGTTGACCTGTCGTAAAGCCAGCTTCTGCTTCATCATTCCACTGCATCGGTGTCCGTGCATTGTCCCGACCAATATGGCGGATCTGATCCATGATCACTTCGAGTGGCACTCCTTTTTCTAAGGCTTCATGGGCATAGTTGATTGACTCGATATCTTCTACATCCTCGAGGGTCTTAAATGGATAATTGGTCATCCCGATTTCTTCCCCTTGATAGATATACGGAGTTCCCTTCATCAAGTGAAGCAGAATAGCCAAAGCCTTGGCGGATTTGACACGATAGTCGCCATCATCCCCCCAAGTTGACACAATCCGTGGGAGATCGTGGTTGTTCCAAAAGAGGGAATTCCAGCCTTCATCTTTTCCTAATTCCGTCTGCCACTTGGTGAAAATTTCTTTCAATTTTGGCACATCTAATTCTTTAGCGTAGTGCCATTTTGGTTGACCCGGTTGGTATTGAAGACCAATGTGTTCAAATTGGAAGACCATGGACAATTCTTGATTTTTTGGATTGGAATATTGCTTAGCAATCTCTGGAGTCGCCCCCCAAGTTTCTCCCACGGTGAGCAGATCCTTATCACCAAAGGTAGCTTGATTCATTTCCTTCAAATAAGGATGGAGCATAGGACCATTGCTGATGATTTCCTGATCTGGGATCTTACCGATCATATCGATGACATCCATACGGAAGCCACCAATTCCCTTGTCAATCCAGAAATTCATCATGTCATAGATCTGATGACGAAGCTCCTCGTTTTCCCAGTTGAGGTCTGGTTGCTTCTTACTGAAGTTATGCAGGTAGTATTGGCCTGATGCTTCATCAAATTCCCAAGCAGAGCCACTAAAAGCAGAAATAATGCCATTTGGCTCATCGCGCCAAATATAGAAATCCCGCTTTGGACTATCTGGGTTTTCACGTGCCTCGATAAACCAAGCATGCTCATCAGAGGTATGGTTGACTACCAAGTCCATAATGATTTTGATCTTGCGTTTATGGCCTTCTGCGATCAATTCTTCCATATCTTCCATAGTCCCAAAGATGGAGGCAATATCCTCGTAATCCGAGATGTCATAGCCGTTATCATCCATGGGACTCTTGTAGACTGGTGAGAGCCAGATCGCTGTAATCCCTAATTTTTCCAAGTAGTCTAGCTTGCTCGTGATCCCCTTGAGATCCCCGATGCCATCGCCATTACTATCCTTGAAACTCTTTGGATAAACTTGGTAAATTACGGCATTATGCCACCATTTTTGTTCCATTTTTTTCTTCTCCTTTATGATTGTGAAATCACTTTCATCTTACAATAATAGGGGTGAAATTGCAAGAATTTACAAGTCTTCATTCTCTTCACTGGAATAAATCACTTCAAAGAGACGTTGACGCAAACCTTCCTCTAAAGGCGTAATGATCTTCATCAACTGTTTCCAATCCTTGGCTGTTGAACAAGCCGCAAATAATTCATTCTTTCTATCGTAGGCCATGTTGGCAGATTTCAAGAGCTCAAACATCCGATCTTCTTTTGCGGTAGGACGCGATTGCAGCTCACCCATCGCAATCTCCTGACTGTGATTGTCCACTAAGATAGGGGCTGTCTCAAAGGTATGGAGGAAGAACCGGTGCTGTCTCTTTTCAGGAAGCAGCGTTCGATCACCTGTTACATCCAGCCTAATCTTTCTTTCATCCCAATTGACAGTTAGGCGGGTTTCAACCCTGTTATCTCCTTCTCCTTCAACGAGTACGAAGGAACGATTGTCACCTGGGAAAAGATGCCAGTCCAGCATTTCTGGGAGCTCTACCCCTGTCTGCGGTTGTGCATCCATAGGGATGATGGCTCCTGCACGCGCAAAGACCGGAATATCCTGGCTAGCTCTAAAGACTGTAAGCTTGCCTTTTCCTTCGTACTTCCAATCATGGAAGAAATCATACCAAACTCCGTCTGGGAACCAAACACTCACAGAAGCACTATGATAGACAGGATCCAGAGCCTCTGTAATTGGGGCCACCATGAGTTCACTACCAAAGAAATATTGATTTTTAGCCTCATAAGCCTCTTCTTCGTTTGGGTAATGGTAATAGAGAGGCTGAACCAAAGGCAGTCCTTCTTCATGCGTCGCCACATTCATGGTGTAAAGATAAGGCAGTAAGCTGTGACGCAGGCGCAAATACTGCTTCATCCAGCGACAGGTCTCAGGCGAGTAAAACCACGGTTCCTTGCTGTTAAAGGCATTACAAGAACTATGGAGACGATTGATCGGACTAAAGACCCCAAATTGCAACCAGCGAAGAGCCAAATCTTCATCATAGTAACCCCGCATATGGCCACCAATATCGTGACTCCACCACGTATAACCGATATTTGAAGCTGTGCTGGTAAAATAGGGTTGAAAGGCTAGGGATTCCCAAGTCACAATGGTATCCCCTGAAAAACCGATCGGATACCGGTGGCTGCCAGGACCCCCATAACGCGATAAGATGAGACCAGCTTGGCCTTTTCGGCAATTGTCTAGATAATGATAGTGATTTAACAACCAAAGGGGATCCATCTTGCCATGACTTCCCTGTTGCCAATCAATCCACCAAAAGTCGACTCCTTGATTTTCCAAGGGATGGTGGACATCTTCGAAATAAGCTTCGCGAAAGGCTGGACTGTAAAAGTCAAAGCTAGCCGCTTCTTCTTTTTCCGCATCTAATCCCAAGCGTTTTGCGACCATAGGGTAAGCATCTTCGAAGGCGCGAATGCCATCTGCTGGATGGACATTTAAGGTCACCTTTAAACCACGCTCATGAAGACCATGTAAGAAGGCAGCTGGATCAGGAATCAAGTCCCGGTTCCAACTATAGCCCGTCCAACCACTTCCAAAGCGAGCAGGAATCGCTGTCTTATGCCAGTCCATATCGATCACACTGACAGCCAAAGGCACCCCTTCAGCTTTGAAACGATCCATTAAATCTGTGTACTCCTGACTGGTATAAGGCCAATACCGACTCCACCAGTTTCCCAGAGCATAACGTGGCAAGAGGGGTGGTTGTCCCGTCAGATGGTAAAAATCTTTCAAGGCCCCTAGATAATCGCGCCCATAACCGAAGAAATACAGATCCACTTCTGGACATGGCCGTGCTCTATATCCGCTTTCGACATCATACAAGTAGGAACTGGAATCGTCCAAAAGAGCATAACCGGCCTTGCTCAAGATCCCATCTTCCAACTCCATAGCTCCATCGACCTCGTCAAGCGTCCGACTGGTCCCTTTCAAGGTCTCAGGCTGATCTCCATAGTGCCACCGGCTACCATAGACTGCATACTGACCCTTGAGCTCGATAAAAAGCCGATCCGGTGTAAAAGGTCCCTTTTCAAAATGAAGGTGGAGATGCTCCGTATGCAGATCGAGGACCTCTTCTGTCTCTACGACCTCATAAGCAACAGGTCCAAAATCACGATTTTGCACAACTTGCGTCTGACCATCTTCAAAAACACCATCCTCTGAGTATTCTAAGCGAACCAAAGATTCCGTTAATACGGAGATTCGGTAGTTATCTCCCTGTATCACTGATCCTGCCATTTGTCTTTCCTCCTCGTTTTATAGGGCATCTGACTGCCCGCTTTTTATCTGCTCCGCCTCTCCGTGTAGGCGTTTACGATTTTACTATAGCACTCAAAAAAAGGCCTGTCAACACCTGACAGAGCCTTTCCTAAAATTTTATAAGATCAACTTCCCCAATGGACCAAGAGATACATGAGACTCGATCCAAACATATCTGCCAAGGCATGCATGAGGAAAAATGGCAAGAGATTCTTGACGACCTTGAGGACGGACGTTAGGTGAAATTATCCAGTGGATGATTTCAGCAATCCAGGAAGTTCCATGACTAAATTAAGATACAGAGGGTGTCTGCGGAGTAAAACTTAAAAATCATATTTCTGCAGAATCATTTCACCTATTTTAGTTAAAAAATAGGTGAAATGATTCTGAGGCTGGGACAAAAGTCCTAGCCTCTCAATTGTTTTTGGATTGTCGAGCAAGACGCAGTGGT
>NZ_JUPI01000127.1 GCF_001074805.1 Streptococcus parasanguinis
CTGTGCGGAGGTGGGACGACGAAATCGAATTCTAACGAATTACCGATTTCTGTCCCACTCTCACTCGGGAGTTTTGGAACTTCATAGAAGTTCGCTGACGTTCTTACTCACCTAAGGAAGGTTTTTTAGATTGTTTTATCCTCAATCTTTTTATTTTTTCATTATTTCTTAACACGTGATTTGTTGGCGATATCTGCTAGGATTGCTGCTACAAACTCATACTGTTTAAACATTAAAACGGTATCTACTTTCAGAGGAGATATCGTTTTTCTTCTTCAGATAAGGATACAAAAATTTCTTCCTTTCTCTATCTTTTAAATTAATTGATTTCTTCAGAGAAAGACTGTAAAATTTTTGATATAATATGCAGGATGGACTGATGGATATTTAAAAGATAATGTTCAAAAGAATCACAGGTAAGAATTAAAAACATGTCAGTTTGGACAGAAGTCTCTCTACCATCATCCATGCAGAAACAAGATTATATGAAACAAAAGGAGTAACCAATGTCCGGAAACTATTCAACACGTGAATTCCGCGAGAAACTATATGATGACCTTCATGTTCGATTAAGAGATACAGTGATTTTGATGTGTTCGATTTTTATTGCCTCTATAGGTCTAAATATGAATTCAACAGCTGTCATTATTGGAGCCATGCTGATTTCCCCTCTTATGACACCGATTATTGGACTGGGGTTTGGTTTAGCTATTTTTGATACGCGTTTAATCAAGCAATCTCTAGGGGTTTTATTTACTCAAGTATTGGTCAGTTTGCTTGTCTCGACTCTATATTTCTGGATTTCTCCCTTATCTTATGCAAGTAGCGAATTGATTGCACGAACCTCTCCAACCATTTGGGATGTTCTCATTGCTATTGCGGGTGGGATAGCAGGTGTCATTGGTTCAAGAAAAAAAGAAGCAAACAATATCGTGCCAGGAGTAGCCATTGCAACAGCTCTGATGCCACCTATCTGCACTGCAGGCTATGGTTTAGCTAATGGAAATGTACGATTTTTATTTGGGGCTCTCTATCTTTTCTTGATCAACTGTGTCTTTATCATGCTAATCAATATTGTTGGAACAAGAATTATGATGAGACAATCTCCCTTAAGTTCTTTTAAAGAGCTAAACATGAAAATGAGAATTGGGTTGATATCCTTGATTGTATTATTGGTTCTTCCAGCCAGCTATTCAGCAGTCACTCTGACGATGGATCAAGCACGAAAAGAAGGGATCAAACAGTTTGTAGGAAAAGAGTTCGCCAATCATACGATCATTAATCAAGTCTACAAGTCAAGTAGCAATGAATTGGTCTTGACAGTTGTTGGAGATCCGATTTCAGAAGAAGAATTAGAAACCATTCGCCAAAAACAAGACTCTTACGGTATTCAATCTGTTCAATTGAAAGTCAATCAAGTCCATAATTCGACAAAATTAGACAGTGAGACGACCAAGGAATTTTACGAAAACATTGACAAGTATATCGATCAAAAACTCTCTGAAAAAGATTCACAAAACGATCTCGTAAAAGAAAATGAAGCAGACAAG
>NZ_JUPI01000014.1 GCF_001074805.1 Streptococcus parasanguinis
ATTCGCTTTCATTGTGTCGTATGTAACGGTTGCGTCTGAGCCTTTAACTTCTTCTACTGTGTACTTGTAGGTACCTTCTTGACCCTTCTGGTATTTAAGGGCAGTGACAGTTTTACCAGCTTTATTGGTGTACTCTACTGGAGCAAACTTGATCTTACCAGCTTTGTCGTTGGTTGCCGTTGCGATCACAACATTGTCGCTATCTTTCAACTCGAATGTGAATTCGTTAGCTTTAAGCGCACGGCCTTCCAATTTCTTAGTGAAGTTGAATTCTACTGAGATTGGAACACTGTTGACACGTTTTTCAGTTGGTTTGTTTGGTTTTTCAACAGTCTTACTTACTGGGTTGTAGTAGTTCACAACTTGAGCTGCTTTGTTTTCAATATCAGAACCAGCTACGACATCGTCTTTCACTGTTGCTGGGATATCAAATTTATAGTAGCGTCCAAATTCGAACTTAGTAGTATCAATGATTTGAGTATTTTCAGCGTCGCCAAGTGACTTCGTGAAGCCATCCTTAAGGTTCGCTGTCAGAACACCATTGTTATCAGAGATATCGAATTTCGTCGTAACGTCTGCACCAGTAACTGAATCGTAAACCTTGATATCTGAAGCATTAACAGTCAATTTATCCTTGTCGTAGTTATCTGTGATTCCTACTGTTTGGATATTTTCTTTGTTAGTTGCTGAGAATTTAGTTGTATCCAACCATACTTGATAGTAAAGTTTTTGGCCACGTTCAACTGGTTTCGTATTCAAGTTTTCATCTTCGTTGTTGGCAGTTGTATCGACATATGGGTTTGTATTTGTTTCACCATATTTATCTGTCAATTCAGAATCGTCATCAACGAGCTTCGTACCTGTGATATCGAATTTCGCTTTAGAAACAACGTATTTCTCTGGTTGGAACTTAGGTTCTGTTGGTGGAGTGACACGGTTGTTGAACTCTTTATCAGCAGGTTCTGTCACGTTTGTGATCAAGGCTTTGGCTGTACCGTCATGAGACACAGTAACGGTTACAACTGCAGACATTTCATCATAAGTGACAGTTGAGTCTGTACCCTTAACCTCTGTTACAGTGTAAGTGTAAGTACCTTCTTGACCCTTCTGGTATTTAAGGGCAGTGACAGTTTTACCAGCTTTATTTGTGTAATCAACTGGAGTGAACTTGAAGTTACCAGCTGCATCGTTGGTTGCAGTCGCAATCACAACATTGTCGCTGTCTTTCAACTCGAATGTGAATTCGTTAGCTTTCAGTTCACGGCCTTCCAATTTCTTAGTGAAGTTAAATTCTACTGAGATTGGAACATTGTTAACACGTTTTTCAGTTGGTTTTTCAGGTTTTTCAACTTTCTTAGTAGTTGGGTTGTAATAGTTTACAACTTGAGCTGCAGTATTTTCGATATCTGCACCAGCTACAACATCGTCTTTCACTGTTGTTGGGATATCGAATTTGTAGTAACGTCCGAATTCGAATTTAGTTGTGTCGATAACTTGTGTGTTTTCTGCATCGCCAAGTGACTTCGTGAAGCCAGCTTTCAAGTTAGCAGTGATCACACCGTTGTTGACAGCGATATCGAATTTATCAGTTACTTCTGCGCCTGTTACAGAGTCGTAAGCTTTAATGTCAGCCGCATTAAGATTTAATTTCGCTTCATCATAGTTATCTGAAATACCTACTGTTTGGATGTTGTCCTTGTTAGCTGCGTCAAATTTAGTTGTATCCAACCATACTTGGTAAACCAATTTAGAACCACGTTCAACAGTCTTAGTATTCAAGTTTTCTGCTTCGTTGTTTGATGCATCGTCTGCATATGGGTTCGCATTTGTATCTGCGTACTTGTTTGCCAACTCTCTATCATCGTCAACAAGCTTGTCACCAGTGATATCGTATTTCTCTTTAGAAACAACGTATTTCTCTGGTTGGAACTTAGGTTCTTCTGGAGGTGTTACACGGTTGTTAAATTCTTTATCAGCGATTTCGCCAAGCTTAGCCACTAAAACTTTAGCTGTACCTTTGTGTTCAACAGTGATAGCTACAGTTGCTTTCATTGTGTCGTATGTCACAGTAGCATCTGTTCCTGCAACTTCTTCAACAGTGTAGTTGTGAACGCCTTCTTCACCCTTCTTGAATGTAAGAGCTGAGAACTTCACATTACCATCTTTATCGTTGCTTACAGTTTCAACAACTTTACCTGTTGAATCTTTCAATACGAAGCTGAATTCGTTAGCTTTAAGCTCACGACCTTCCAAACGTTTAGTGAAGTTGAATTCCACTTCAACTGGAACGTTATTTACACGTTTTTCAGTTGGTTTGCTTGGTTTTTCAACAGTTTTGCTTACAGGGTTGTAGTAGTTGACTACTTGAGCTGCAGTATTTTCGATGTCTGATCCACCTGGTACATCAGCTTTAACTGTTGCTGGGATATCAAATTTGTAGTAACGTCCAAAGGCGAATTTAGTTGTGTCAATGATTTGAGTGTTTTCTGCATCGCCAAGTGACTTCGTGAAGCCAGCTTTAAGAGTTGCAGTCATCACACCGTTGTTCACAGCGATATCGAATTTATCTGTAACATCAGCTCCAGTTACTGAATCGTAAGCTTTGATTGCTGAACCATCTACATCAACCTTAGTTTCGTCAAAGTCATCTGTAATTCCTACAGTTTGAACGTTGTCTTTGTTAGTTGCTGAGAATTTAGTTGTATCTAACCATACTTGATAGTAGAGTTTATCTCCGCGGTTAACAGTCTTCGTATTGATGTTTTCTGCTTCATTGTTGTTTGTTTTATCAACATATGGATCAGTATTTGTTTCACCATATTTATCAGTCAACTCAGCATCATCATCAAGAAGTTTGTTATCAGTGATTGAGTATTTAGCTGTATTCAACACATACTTCTCTGGTTGGAACTTAGGTTCTGTTGGAGGAGTTACTGTATTGTTGAACTCTTTGTCAGCTGGTTCAGTTACGTTAGCAACCAATGCTTTAGCTGTACCGTCGTGAGATACTGTTACAGTTACTTCTGCCTTCATTGTATCGTAAGTGACAGTTGCGTCTGTACCTTTCACCTCTGTTACAGAGTAAGTGTAAGTACCTTCTTGACCCTTCTTGTATTTAAGGGCAGTGACTTTTTCACCAGCTTTATTTGTGTACTCTACTGGAGAGAATTTAATCTTACCATCTGCATCGTTGGTTGCCGTTGCAATCACAACATTGTCGCTGTCTTTCAACGCGAATGTAAATTCGCCAGCTGTTAGCGCACGACCTTCCAAACGTTTTGTGAAGTTGAATTCCGCAGTGATTGGTACACTGTTCACACGTTTTTGAGTTGGTTTTTCTGGAGTTTCTACAGATTTGCTTACTGGGTTGTAAACGTGAACGATTTGGTTAGCTTTATTTTCGATGTCTACCCCACCAGGAACATCCGCTTTAACTGTAGCTGGGATATCGAATTTGTAGTAGCGACCAAATGCGAATTTAGTTGTGTCGATAACTTGAGTGTTATCAGCATCACCTAAAGATTTGTTCATAGAAGCTTTAGATGTAGCTGTAATGACTCCGTTAGCTACTGTAATATCAAATTTAGATGTTACATCAACTCCTGTTACGCTATCGTATGCTTTAATATCAGCAGCGTTAACAGTTAATTTATCTGCATCGTAAGTATCAGAGATACCAACAGATTGGATGTTGTTTTTGTCAGTGAAGTTCTTAGTATCCAACCATACTTGGTAAACTAATTTATCACCACGCTCAACAGTCTTCGTATTGATGTTTTCTGCTTCATTGTTCTTGACTTGATCAGCATATGGATTTGCATTTGTTTCTGTGTACTCATCCTGAAGCTCATCGTCATCGTCCATTAATTTTGTACCTGTTAGGTCAAATTTTTCTTTGTTAAGGACGAATTTTTCTGGTTGGAACTCAGGTGTTTCCGGAGGAGTGATCTTGTTGTTGAATTCTTTATCGGCAGTACCGTCAGTAGCATTACCATTCGCATCTACCCCACCTGTTGATGAAACGTTTGTTACAGTTGTAAGAGCATGACCATTCTTAGCAACTTCAACAGTGATTGTTGCCTTCATAGTGTCATATGTCATACCTACTTCTTTAGTTGCAGGGATCACTTCTTCTACTGTATAAGTATGAGTACCTACTTTAGTGTTGTCAAATGAAATTTCTGTAAAGGTTACAGTTCCATCTTTTTTGTTGGCAACAGTTTCAACTTCTTGTCCGTTTGCATCTTTAAGAACGAATTTGAATTCTCCGTCTTTCAGTTCACGTCCAGCTAATTTTTTACTGAAGTCAAACTTAGTCTTAACTGGTGCTACAACATAGTTGTTGAAGATTTTATCATCAGCACTTGATTTGAATCCACCTTCAGCACTGTATTTAACTGTAGCTTGTAAATCACCTTGAGCGTTCTCAGTTACATTAACAGTCATCGTAACTGTCATTGCATCGTAGTCAACGTTTGTATCAGAACCTTTTTGTTCAGTGATTTTGTACTTATAAGTACCAGTTTTAGTAAAGGTAAGCTTGCTAAATGTAGCTTTGCCGTTTTTGTTAGTTACAGTTTCTTCTACACCAGGCGAAGAAGAGTCTTCCTTAATCTTAAAGCTGAATTCACCATCTACAAGGACACGTCCTTCCAGTTGTTTTTCAACTTCAGGAGTGACTGTTACAGGTTCTTGCTTCACGTAGTAGTAAATAGGTTGTTTGTACGGTGTCAAAGTGTTGAGCAAGTCAACGTTGGTACCGATACCTCCTACCCCACGCTCTAATTGCGCATTATCTGAACCATGTCCAATTCCATCTCCTAAGAATGGTACGAATACAGTATGATATGGTGCATATCCAGAAGCTTTTTGGAAGTCAAATGGAACTTCTTTACCGTTTGGATAGTTAGTTTTTGCTCCCGTTTTTGGATCAGTTACGGTATGTGCAATAGTGTAAAGAGGTGATTTTTTAACAACTAAGTCCTGTGAATTCCATTCACCTGGTTTAATCGGCTTAGTTTCTGCTAGCAACATATATCCATCGGTACTTAATGAACCATCCGAACGTTTGCTTTGTTGTCTTGGATCTAGCAAGTAAACACGAATAACGACTGAACCGTCTTCTCCAACAACTTCTTTGATACGTTTAATACCGTAACGGTCCGCATCCATGAATTTCGTACCAACGGTGTAAGGACGACTTACAGTACCTGATGTATCATTTGCGTCAGCAGTTTGGTAAAGTTTGTATCCATCAAATTGACGTTCGCCAGATGCTGTGAAACTTTGTCCTTCTTCAGCTTTAAGAGTATATCGAGCTAACTCAACTTCATTACCATTTTCTTTATAATCTTGAACAGTTTTATCTGTTTTATTGGCATTAAATGTTGGGTTGTTTTTATCAACTACTTTATAGTATGTTGTTTTATTAATTGTTACTGGTATTTTAGCGTTTGAATCAGTAATTGTACGACCATTGTAAGCTGGTTCAACAACGTTTAAAATATCTGTTGTAGTACGAGCGTTATAAACCGCAGTATAAAGTGCTTGCTCTGCAGGCGTAAGTTGGTGCCCACCAGCTACTAAGTCTGTGATACTCTTTCCAACTGCATAACCATTTTGAATAAATGGTTCAGCAACTTTACCTTTTCCAGCAGTACCGGCTTTGTAATCTACTTGGAAAGTCAATTGACTATTAGATGCTGCTGTAGTTGTCGTGAATTTTTGAACACCACTAGATGAAGTAACAGTTCTAGTTTCTACTACATTACCAGTAGTTTTATCTAGTAATTCAACTGTTGTATCGGTAGAGTCATCAAATCTCTTATAGGCACGCGCATAATATTTTGTACCATAACGTTCATTGAACTTAGTAAGATCCCAAATAGCATAAGTATAGAAGTCACCTTCTTTAGCTTGATAACCAGCTGGTACAGTTTGAGATGAAACAGTTGCACCGTTTGGATTCGTCATATCAGGTGTAGCAACTTCACCGTCTTTTAGGAAAGTTGTTACAGCAACCGGCTCGTTATTATGGTCTGTCAATGCACGACGTCCACGACGGCTACGACTTGTTGCCAAAGCACCAGCATTCGTCAAATCAGTTGCAGCACGGTCAAGTGTTGCACTGCGATCTGCAGCAGCTGCGAGCTCTGCTGCAGGAGCTTCAGTACCACGAAGTGATGCTGGCTGCGCTGTAGGTTTGAGGGCTACTGCTGCAGCTTCACTTGCGCTTGCTGCTTCTGAGCTTTCGCTAGTTGCAGTGCTTGTAGAAGCAGCTGGTTTTGCAGCTTCTGATGCAGCACTGTGCGCTTGGCTCTTTTCATCAGCTTTTTTCGCTTCTGGTGTAGCAGTTGCTTTCGGTGCTTCAGCTTTTGGAGCTGGTTTTGCAGTTTCTTCAGCTTTAGCTGGTTTCGCTGCTTCTTCGGTTTTATCCTGTTTTGCAGTTTCTTCAGCTTTAGCCGGTTTTGCCACTTCCTCAGCTTTTTCTGCTGCTTTGTTAGCCTCAGATTGCTCTGAGACTTCCTTCGCAGCACTTGTATTTGCTTGATCGACATTTGTTACTGGAGCATTATAAGATGCTTCAGTAGAAGAGGCAACTGTTTCAGCTGCTGTGCTATCAGATGCAGACTCCGTCGAAGCTGACGTCGATGCACCTGAAGAGGCAGTTGTTTCCTCTGCCGAAGCCGTATTGGCACCTGCAGCGAAAAGAGCTGTCCCTAAGAGAACAGAACAAACACCAACGCTATATTTTCGCAATGAAAAGCGCTGACGCTTATTAAATACATCCTTCATTTATAGGATCTCCTTTTTCATATTTCATGATTCCATGATACAAATAAAATTGTAACATCATTGACATCTACAGTCAATCTGTTGAAATTAATTTGTAATATTTTTGTTAAAATGTCATATTATACCACATATTTTTTAATAATTTGTGCTAAATTGTCACATTTTTTCCTATCCGGTTCACTTTTTTTATACCAAAAAAGAAGAATACGGGAAAACAGAGATTATTCTGTCTTCCTATACTCTTCTCTATGCTTATTTCACTTCTGAAATCAAACCAGTATCCACATCATACACAGCTCCTGAAATCACCACATCCTCTGGAATCAAAGGAGAAGCTTTTAAAAGCTCCATATCTTCACGGACGCTTTCTTCAACATCTTGAAAGGGTAGGAAATCACTATCTCCCACATCCACTCCCAGTTCTTTCTTGAGATGCTGACGGAAACCCTCGTTTTCAAAGGTCTGTGCGCCACAGTCTGTATGGTGCAAAACCACAATTTCACGGGTTCCCATTTGCTGCTGGGAAATGACCAAGGAGCGAATCATATCATCGGTCACGCGCCCTCCAGCATTCCGCAAAATATGAGCATCTCCAAGAGCCAGACCTAGTGCCGGCGCCACGTGAAGACGGGAATCCATACAGGTCACAATGGCTACCTGTGTTTTGGGCTTAATCGGAAGACGGAGGTCTCCATGTAGCGCCACATAAGCTTGGTTAGCTGTTAAAAAATTATCAAAATAAGACATGGTCTCTCCTTCATTCCTTTGAAATTCAAACCATCTATTATTTTACCATATCCGATCCTTTCTGTCAGGAGATACCTCCTGTCATCTGTCACATCTGAAAAAAAGCCTTAAACTTCCCGTTTAAGACTTTTCTACTATTAAAATTAAAATACTTTCTTCAAGACTTCAGACAGTGTACTCACACCGACCACTTCGATCCCTGATGGTGTCGAAATCCCCGTCAGAGAATTTTTCGGAACATAAATCTTGGTAAAACCGAGCTTGGCAGCTTCATTGATGCGTTGTTCGATCCGATTGACCCGGCGAACTTCTCCTGTCAAGCCCAACTCTCCGACGAAACATTCCTGCGGGTTTGTTGGTTTGTCCTTGTAGCTGGAGGCAATGGCTACGGCTACGGCCAGGTCGATAGCTGGTTCATCTAGTTTGACACCACCCGCAGACTTGAGGTAGGCATCCTGATTTTGAAGGAGCAAGCCTGCTCGTTTTTCTAGCACTGCCATGATGAGACTGGCCCGATTGAAATCAAGCCCCGTTGTCGTCCGCTTGGCGTTACCAAACATGGTCGGTGTCACCAAGGCCTGCACCTCCGCCAAAATCGGACGCGTCCCTTCCATGGTGACCACGATGGACGATCCAGTTGCCCCATCCAAGCGTTCTTCCAGAAAGACCTGACTCGGATTGAGGACCTCAACCAGTCCACCTGATTGCATCTCGAAGATCCCAATCTCATTGGTGGAGCCAAAACGGTTCTTGACCGCTCTCAGGATTCGGAAGGTATGATGGCGTTCTCCCTCAAAGTAGAGCACCGTATCCACCATGTGTTCCAGCATCCGAGGACCCGCCAAGGTTCCTTCCTTGGTTACATGGCCAACGATAAAGATGGCGATGTTATTGGTCTTGGCCAGCTGCATGAGCTCAGCCGTTACCTCACGGACCTGAGAGACTGATCCCTGAACCCCTGAAATTTCAGGAGACATAATCGTCTGAATGGAGTCGATGATGAGAAAGTTAGGCTGGATTCGCTCCACCTCAGCTCTCACGCTTTGCATATTGGTTTCTGCATAGAGATAAAACTCACTATCGATATCACCCAAGCGCTCTGCTCGTAGCTTGATCTGCTGAGCTGACTCCTCTCCACTAACATAGAGAACCGTTCCCACTTGAGACAACTGGGTCGACACTTGGAGGAGGAGGGTAGATTTCCCAATCCCTGGATCTCCCCCGATGAGAACGAGACTCCCTGGCACCACTCCGCCACCAAGCACTCGGTTAAACTCCTCCATCTCAGTCTTGGTCCGGTGAACATTGATGGAGGTCACCTCAGCTAATTTCATGGGTTTGGTTTTTTCACCTGTCAAGGACACACGCGCATTCTTGACCTCTGCGACCTCGACTTCCTCAACAAAAGAAGACCAAGAACCACAGTTAGGACAGCGGCCTAGATACTTGGGTGAATTGTAGGCACAATTTTGACAAATAAAAGTCTTTTTTTTCTTAGCTATGATGATTCTCCTTCTACTGCAACTCCTATAGAGTGCCACTTATACAATGTATTTTGAAATTTCTTCTGGTTGGCAACTCCGACAGCAGACAAATCGACAGAAACCTGATAATTCTCCTTGGTAGCTGCCAAAACGGAAGCCTTAACACAGCCATTGCCATCTACCCCTATAAACTCTATACTTTTAGCACCGTTTTCCTCTAAAAAATCTTTTAAATCTGGATTAGTAAAGCAAGAAGCCCGACGCTTTTCAAAAATACGAGAAGATACAAGCAGCAAGCCGGTCGCAAATTTCTTCTTTCTATCTTTTCTCTCCCAGAAAAAACGATTGAGAATATAGATAACTCGTTCGCTAGGATAGGTAGCAATTTTGTCATTTACAGCTGCAGTCAGTTCTTCATGATATGCTTTTCCTACAGCAACATAATCTGACTGCATGTCTACAACTAATAAATAGTCTGCCATTTTATTCCTCTATTTCCCTGTCGAACCAAATCCACCAGTACGCACGCCGTCTGCTTCATCTCCATCGGCAATCAAGAATGGTGCAAAGACAGCCTGAACCACACGTTCTCCAACTTCAAGAACAACTTCTTGATCGGTGATGTTTTTCATCTGAGCAAAGATATGGCCTTCATTTCCTGGATTGCCATAATAGTCTCCATCGATAACGCCCACAGAGTTGATTAAGACCAGGCCTTTTTTACGAGGGTTAGAGGAACGGTCATAGAGATAGAGCACCTCAGTCGGTTGCATATAGGCCTTGACCCCAGTTGGAACGAGGACGATTTCCCCAGGAGCAATCACCGTGCGTTCTGCCACTTTTAAGTCATAGCCGGCCGCATGCGCTGTCTCCCGCTTTGGCAGCAAGTCCAGATTAGTATAGGTTGATACAAGTTCAAATCCACGAATTTTTGTCATCATAATTCCTCTTTTATCTAAATAGTTTCCATCTCTTCTATTATACCATCACTTTGCCCTAGCGTCTCCCCTATACTACTATTCGTATTTTTTGAGTAAAAACCTCCTTTTTCACCTTCATTATTTGTAAATTATATGATGATTTCATGGTTGTTTTCTAAAAGAAAGTGAAAATTAATGAAACAGCTTAAAAACACCTAATTTCACCGATTTTAGCTTGAAGCCAATTATTATTTTTGCTATAATTCCCTGTGTAGGGAATAATTTTAAAAGTAAAATATTTTACCCTATAAAATTATTTAATGGAGGTCGTGTCTCAGCACTCGATTCTAATTACCAACAGATAGGATTTGAAAGATCCATATCGTTAAAAGTAATCAGGTATTGATGATTAGGCACTAATTTTTTTATGAAAAGGGAAGATAAGATGAAGAATAGGAATATCAAAATTTTCTCATTTGTCCTTTGTTTAGTGGCCATGCTTTTCGCTTTAGGTCTGAATCGCACTTCAGCAGAAACTCCTGGAGTGACAGTAAGCGGAAAATGGGTCGATACAATTTCAAACATACAAGTTTCCAATAATGAAGGCGGCAACCTTGATTGGGAATTAGGACAATGGGCAACGTTCCGTATTAATGCAACATATAATTTAGCAGGTAAAAATGTTAAAGCAGGTGACCAAACTACAGTTACCGTACCAGATGCATTAATTATCACATCCGATAGTTTTGAAATTCGCGATATTAACACAAATGAAATTATCGCTCATGCTACTGTTGATGCTGAAAATAAAAAATTAACATTAACGTATACAGACTATGTTGAAAAACATTCCGATACAAATGGATCGTTCTTCTTCTATGCCCGTATCGACTTCAAAAAGCACCCTCAACAAGGAGAAATTCCGGTTGAAGTGACGGTTAACAACAAAACAATTATTGCAGGTAAAGTTACCTTTAAAGGGGTTGGTGATGGTGATCCAAACCTTTTAAAGAAAACAAGTTGGGTTCACAAAGATGACCCTAAGACTATTTCCTATACCATTTCTGTGAACCAACTAAAGCAAAATATTAAAGAGGTTACAGTAGAAGACACATTGCAATTTACCAATGCTTCTTATGTTAAAGATAGTTTTCGTGTGACAAAAGGTGAGATGTCTTATGTCGATGGTGGATGGCAATTTAATAATACTAAGGATGTAACCAATGAACATCCTGTAACTGTTGGTGAAAATGGTCAATCATTTGTTGTGAATCTTGGAGATATTAGTGAGACGGATCAATACCGTATTACGTATGATGTTCATTTAAATTACTCACCAGTCGATGGGGAAATCTTAAATAACCAGGCTACTTTAAAAGGTAAGAACATCGATACTAAAGAAGCAGTAAATAAAGCTGCCGTTCAAATTGCAGGTGGTTCTGGTGTTGGTTATGTCTTTACCATTAACATCCATAAAGTGGGCGACGCGAATCAACCACTTGCTGGAGCAAAATTCAAAGTGGTACGTCAAGCCAACAACCAAGTCATTGGGGAATATGTAACAGATGAAAAAGGTAATATCACAGTCAATGGTCTTTTAAAAGATAAATACATCTTAACAGAAACCGAAGCCCCTGCCGGTTATACGATCGAAAATGCTGAAACCGTCGTAAATGCTGAAGATTTTGGTAAGGACCATAAGGTTACGAAGACGATCGTCAATCCAAAAGCGAAGCCAAAAGAAACAAAAGCTACCATCGAACTTGATAAAGCTCTTACCGGTCGTGATCTAAAAGACGGTGAGTTTAGCTTTGAATTGTACGAGGGTGCAACTAAGCTTCAAACTGTTACCAATAAAAACGGTAAGGTCACATTTGATCCGATTTCTTATAAGGAAGCAGGAGAACACACTTACACTGTAAAAGAAGTTGTTGGAAATACACCAGGTATCACCTATGATACAACTGAAAAACAAGTGACCGTGAAGGTTACACAAGACGGGCAAGCTCTAAAAGCTGATCTTGTCTATCCAGAGAATAAAACATTTAACAACACTTATACGGCTCCTCAACCAGCAAAAGCTAAAATTTCAGCTAGCAAGATTTTAGAAGGTGCTGAATTGAAGAATGGCGAATTCAATTTCCAATTGTTGGATGAAACCGGAAAAGTTCTTCAAACAAAACAAAATGCTGCAGATGGTACGGTAACCTTTGATGACATTTCATATTCATCAGAGGACGCAGGAAAAACCTTCCACTACACGATTAAAGAAGTTATTCCTGAAAGCAAAGCAAAAGGAATGACCTACGATGAAGGAAGTATTGATGCTACTGTAACTGTCACAAAAGATGATGCAAGCAATACACTCAAAGCTTCTGTGGCATATGGTGATAAGAAATCCTTCACTAACAAATTGGTAACAACTTCAATTCCACCAACTCCACCGACTGTTGACAAACCTGAATTGAAACTGTACAACATTCAATTGCACAAAGCTAACGCTGACGGAAATGCTCTTGCAGGTGCTGTATTTGGTCTATTTGAATCCAATGGTACTACTCCTGTAGCAAATCCTTATGGTGCAGGTCAAGCGACTGCAACTTCTGATGCAAATGGTCTTGTAACTTTTACAGGATTTGAAGCAAAAGATTATGTGGTGAAAGAACTTACTGCTCCAGAAGGTTATCAACTATCAGCAGATGTGATTAAAGTTTCTGCTAGCGAGTTGAAAGCTGCGACTAACCTCGTCGTAGACAAAGGAACAGTGGTCAACAAACCATTCACTTCAATTCCGCCAACTCCTCCAACTGTTGATAAACCTGAATTGAAACTTTACAGCATTCAATTACATAAAGTCAACAATGAAGGGAAACCACTTGTTGGAGCTGTCTTTGGACTCTTTGAGGCAGATGGTACAACTCCAGTTGCCAACCCATATGGAGAAGGTCAAGCGACTGCGACTTCAGATGCGAATGGTCTTGTAACATTTACAGGATTAGAAGCAAAAGATTATGTAGTGAGAGAGCTTACAGCTCCAGACGGTTACCAA
>NZ_JUPI01000128.1 GCF_001074805.1 Streptococcus parasanguinis
AGTCATGGAACTTCTTCGAAGTTCGCTGACGTCCGTACTCACCTAAGGAAAGTTTCTAAGATGACTTTGTCATAATTCTAAACAGGACCTCATATGAGGTCCTGCTTTTATTATTTCTATGCGTTTAATTGTAAGAGTTCTTCAATCTCTGCCAGGGTGCTGGCTTGGGAGATGGCTCCACGGAGTTTGGCTGCACCTGAGGTACCACGAAGGTAGTGAGGGGCAAGGCCACGGAATTCACGAACGGCAATGTGCTCACCTTTGAGATCGATCAAGCGTTTCAAGTGTTCGTAAGCAATCTTCATCTTGTCTTCGAAGGTCAAATCAGGCAAAATTTCTCCTGTTTCAAAGTAGTGATTGATTTGGTTGAAGAGATAAGGATTCCCCATGGCGGCACGGCCAATCATAACCGCATCGGCACCGACTTCTTCGATCCGTTGCTTCGCGTCTTGAACCGTACGGATATCTCCGTTTGCGATAAATGGAATCTTAGTTAGGGCCTGTGCAACCTTGTGAAGGGTCTCAAGATCCGCATGCCCTGTATACATTTGCTCCCGAGTCCGTCCGTGCATGGCAAGGGCAGAGACACCCGCAGCTTCGGCAGCGAGCGCATTTTCAACTGCTAGAGAAGGGTCTGACCAACCTGTCCGCATTTTGACAGTCAGAGGGATATCAAGGACGGATTGAACCTTATTGATGATGGAGTAGATCTTGTCTGGGTCCTTGAGCCACATCGCACCAGCCTCGTTCTTGACGATTTTATTCACCGGGCAACCCATGTTGATATCGACGATATCGGTCTTGGTATTTTCTTGGATAAATTCAGCTGCGCGTGCCAGGCTATCTTCGTCACTTCCAAAGAGTTGGATCGATACAGGGTTTTCTCCTTCATCGATATGGAGCATGTGAAGCGTCTTTTCATTGTTGTACTGGATTCCCTTGTCAGAGACCATTTCCATCACAACGAGCCCTGCCCCCAGTTCTTTGGCAATGGTCCGGAAAGCTGAGTTGGTCACTCCGGCCATTGGGGCTAGGACGGTACGGTTAGGGATTTCGACATCCCCGATCATAAATGGCGTATTAAGATTTGTCACGAATGAGTTCCTCCAAGTCATTTTCGTCAAAGTGGTAGTGTGTTTGGCAGAATTGGCAGGTAATCTCTGCACCGTGATCTTCATCTTTCATCTCTTCTAGATCACTAGCTGGCAGACTTGCTAAAGCGTTCAAAAAGCGCTCACGGCTGCAGTCGCACTGGAAGCGAAGTTCTTCTTCAGAGAGGCGTTTGAAAGGTTCATCCCCATAGATAGCAGAAAGAAGAGCTTCAATATGATCTTCAGATTCCAAAAGTGTTGAAATAGCAGGCATTTCTTGGATGCGTTTTTCAAAGCGCGCGATTTCTTCTTCCTTGGCATTTGGCAAGACCTGAAGCAAGAAACCACCAGCCACCTTGACCTTGTCTTCGTCATCCAACAGAACATTGAGTCCAACTGCAGAAGGTGTTTGTTGGCTTTCCGTCAGATAAAAGGCCAGGTCTTCTCCGATTTCACCTGTGACAAGAGGGGTCATGGAGTTATAAGGATTGCCCGTACCATAGTCAGTGATGACCAGGAATTCTCCGTTTCCGACAAATGGTCCCACCAGGACTTCACCAGTTGCTGTCTTCTTGATATCCACTCCAGGATTTTGTACGTAGCCTTTAACATTTCCCTTGGTGTCTGCCACGGTGATGATGGCTCCGAGTGAGCTAGTCCCAAGGACTTTGACCGTAATTTTAGTATCTCCTTTCTCGTTTGCTGCCAAGATTTGACTGGCAATGAGGGTACGGCCAAGTGCGACCGTGGAGCTAGCTTGTGTATGATGTTTTTCTTGGGCTGTTCGTACGGTTTCTGTACTGTCTAGTACATAGGCACGAAAAGCGCCGCTTTCTGAGATAGTTTTAATAATTTTGTCCATATCTACTATTTTAGCACAAATCAAGCAAAGTGGGGGCAAGGAGAATTCCGAAAATCAGCCGTTTCAGAAGAAGGGCAAGAAGAAAAGAAAATTCCGAACGTTATTTTTAGAAAGAAGCAATTTCCAAGTAAAAGACGAGTTTCATAGAGAAGTTGGTTTAAAAAGGAAGGAGAAAAATAAACGATAGCTGAGTGGATCTTGAAAAAACATCAAAAATTGCTTATAATAGAGTGTAAGACAAACTTGCAGGTGAGACTCCTGCCCTTAGTTTGAAGAAAGGCATAGATAGCATCCTATCTATGGTATATGAAAAAGAATTATGACATCAGTTGTTGTAGTAGGAACCCAATGGGGTGATGAAGGAAAAGGGAAGATTACAGACTTCCTATCAGCCAATGCAGAAGTCATTGCTCGCTATCAAGGTGGGGACAATGCCGGACACACCATCGTAATCGACGGCAAAAAGTTCAAGTTGCACTTGATTCCTTCTGGTATCTTCTTCCCTGAAAAGATCTCTGTCATCGGAAACGGCGTGGTGGTCAACCCTAAATCATTGGTCAAAGAGTTGGCTTATCTCCATGAAGAAGGAGTATCAACGGACAGCCTTCGCATCTCTGACCGTGCCCATGTCATCCTTCCTTACCATATCGAATTGGACCGTCTCCAAGAAGAGTCTAAAGGCGACAACAAAATCGGAACGACCATCAAAGGGATTGGACCAGCCTACATGGACAAGGCTGCGCGTGTGGGAATCCGGATTGCGGACCTTTTGGACCGCGACGTCTTTGCGGAACGTCTTCGCATCAACTTGGAAGAAAAGAACCGTCAATTTACCAAACTCTATGATGCAGAGGCTCTGTCATTTGACGATATCTTCGAAGAATACTATGAATATGGTCAACAAATCAAGCAATATGTAACCGATACTTCTGTCATCTTGAACGATGCTTTGGATAACGGCAAGCGCGTGCTCTTCGAAGGAGCTCAAGGGGTTATGCTGGATATCGACCAAGGAACTTATCCGTTTGTTACTTCATCAAACCCTGTTGCAGGTGGGGTGACCATCGGATCAGGTGTCGGCCCAAGCAAGATCGACAAGGTTGTCGGTGTATGTAAAGCCTACACTAGCCGTGTCGGTGATGGACCATTCCCAACAGAGCTGTTTGATGAAGTGGGCGAGCGCATCCGTGAAGTGGGGCATGAATACGGTACAACGACTGGCCGTCCGCGTCGGGTGGGCTGGTTTGACTCCGTTGTTATGCGCCACAGCCGCCGCGTATCAGGAATTACCAACCTTTCCCTCAACTCCATTGACGTTTTGAGTGGTCTAGATACAGTGAAAATCTGTGTAGCCTACGACTTGGATGGGGAACGCATCGACCACTACCCAGCAAGCTTGGAGCAACTCAAACGTTGCAAACCAATCTATGAAGAATTACCAGGCTGGTCAGAAGACATCACAGGTGTCCGCCACTTGGATGAGCTTCCAGAAAATGCCCGCAACTATGTCCGCCGTGTCGGTGAATTAGTTGGTGTGCGCATTTCAACCTTCTCAGTCGGACCAGATCGTGACCAAACCAACATTTTGGAAAGTGTCTGGTCAAGTAAATAATTAAAAAAAGAGAGTGGGACAGAAATCGGTCATTCGTTAGAACTCGATTTCGTCGTTCCACCTCCGCACAGTTGAGTAGGGCTGTAAAAGCTGATAAAATCAGCGTAGTAGAGCCCACTC
>NZ_JUPI01000129.1 GCF_001074805.1 Streptococcus parasanguinis
CCAGACAATACACCATACCAAAGGGAGATACCCTTCCATAATGTGCATAGCAGATACAGGTTGAGGTCTAAAGATGATTAGCAATACTAAAAGAGCAATTGCTATCATTTTTTTACGTTGTTTCATAATATCACTCCTTTTTTCATTACCCTAATGGATGTTTCTTGACCAATAGGGTTGTAAAATAATCCAATTTGTCATCGACTGTTAAGTCCGATACTCCGTACAAAATTCTTTGCTTTTCAGTAGAGGCATGACTGACTAAAAATGTTTTTTCAATCAGGTCGTACTTCTCCAACAAGGGAAGAATCACATCCAAATGATTGGCCACTTTCATAATCACAACTGTATCATGAATCGCTAGTGCTTGGTCAATCTTATCCGCATCTGCTGTAGCAGGAACAACTGCAAAGGACTCTTCATCCATGGTCAATGGTTGCCCCAAGACAGAAGCCATGCTACCAAATGAGGTAATTCCAGGAATCGTTTGGGTATCAATGCTATTCCCAATTAATCTCAAGAGGTAACTATAGGTACTATAGACCATCGGATCCCCTAAAGTGATAAAGCCAACATTCTTCCCAGCTTTTACATCTTCTACAATTTCAGCAGCAATTTGTTCCCATTGAGGTTCCTTCTTTTCTAAGGAAC
Source organism: Streptococcus parasanguinis (assembly GCF_001074805.1). GTDB lineage: Bacteria > Bacillota > Bacilli > Lactobacillales > Streptococcaceae > Streptococcus > Streptococcus parasanguinis_A. The sequence continues at coordinate 652 of NZ_JUPI01000129.1, forward strand.
GAACCATTGGAAAGTGGCGTTGTTTAATCTCTAGATGATCACTGACATAGGGACTCGCAATCGTCAATGCCACACTCTTAGAACCGCGTTTGGCTTCAGGAGTGTACAAAATATCCAATGTTTGCAGAATATTTTTGGCTTTAACGGTTACGAGTTCACTGTCTCCTGGACCAATCCCAATACCGTAAAATGTTGCCATTTTAGACCTCCTATTTAATAATCTTTTCTAAGTGTTGAACATAGAGTTCTTGAACACTTGGGTATTCACCAAGTCCAATCAAGTGTGTCTCTACTTGGTAGCCTTTTTCTGTAAAGAAGTGTTTCCATGATCCTTCTTCATCCGAACACAAATCATTGGTAGCATGATCCCCAGCCACTAACATAAAGGGAGCAAGATGAACTTTTTTAATGCCTTTAGCTTCCAGACGTTTTTCGAGTAACTCTACCGGAGGATAAGACTCGACACAGCCGATATAGACAGCTTCATCCGTCAACATATGATCCAAAGCGGCGTAGGCAGTAAAGGCATAATGCTGACTACCATGTCCCATAAGGATGGTTGCTTCGTCTACATCATCATTATTGTATTCTTTTACAAGAATATTTGCAACATTTTCATAATCTTCTTCACTAAAAAGAAGAGGTTTCCCGATTTTTAGAAGTTCAAAATCTTCTTTAAACTGGTTGGCTTGGTGAACCACTTTTTCATATTCACTTCCCAAGATAATGTGGAGTGGTTGAATATAAACTTCCTTGACACCATCCTTTTTCAATTGTTCCAATAATTGGTTCACAGTTGGAACTGAGATTCCTTCATTTTCTTTAATGCGCTTAATGACAACATTCGAAGTGAAGGCACGGTGGACCTGAAAATCTGGGAACCGCTGTTGGATCGTCTCTTCACAGGCTTGAATGGTTTTCTTTCGTGTTTCAGGATAGGTAGTACCGAAACTGACAACAATAATCGCTTTAGTCATTTTCACTTTCCCTTCTAAAAAAAGTTTGGCAAGCTTCACAAACCGATTTTAAGGTTCTCTCTTCTGTTTCAATCAACTGATGATAGCCAGCTTTTTCCAATACAGACCTAGTATTGTCTCCCATAATGACAATCGGTTTCTCTTTCCAATTCTCTTGGGTTTTCTCTGCCATCAACACAAAGTGGTAAGCTGCAGCAGAGTTTGGCAAACAGATCAGCTGGATATCCTCTGCATGATAAGAGAATGATCCACTTTCAAAGTCAACAGAATGTGTGGTGTGGATCGGGAAGTTCAAAGCTTCTGCTACTGCTTTTTCCTTAATATCAGAAGTGAGAATGATCCAGTTTCCTTCTTGCTCACTCATCCGTTTCACAAAATTCTCTTCTGCAACATCATTGATTTGATCATAGAGGCGAATACCTGCTTCTTTAATGGTCTTGATGGTATGATGACCACTTGCTACAATCTTCAGATGGCTGAGACTCCGAATATCCAGATCTTCTTGTTGCAAATAGGCAACAAAGAAGTTCCAAGAGCTTGGGTCTGTCACTACTAAACCGTCGATGCTAGAAAGTTGAGGAAGTTGCAGTTCTTTTGCAAGTAATTTACTTGGTGACTGAAAAGCATACACTGTCGCCCCAGCATCCCTCAATAGTTTAGGAAGTTTGGCATTAGGAGTTTCTTGCACCAAAACGGTTCGACCGAACAAAGGCAGTTTTTCATGGTAGTTTAATTCCTCACGGAAAGCAACAACGTCCCCAATCACAATTAAACTTGGTGCTTTCATCTGGTGTTTTTCAGCCAGTTCAACAATGGTCTCTAATTTTCCATCGATCGAGCGTTGTTGAGGGTGAGTAGCCCATTCGATAATCGCAACCGGAGTTTCCTTATCGTAACCACGAACCATCAATTCCTCACAAATGGTCTGCAAGTTTTTCATTCCCATAAGGAAGACTAGAGTTCCTTTTAAGTGGGAAATCGCATCCCAGTTCAATGCTTCACTGGCATCTTGTAGATGGCCAGTAAAGACATGAAAGCTAGTCGCGACATTTCTAAAGGTCATGGGAATGCCTGCATAGGCAAGGCCGGCTATAGCTGAGGTGATTCCTGGTACAACTTCAAAGGGAATCCCTTCTTGGATAAGAGTTTGAGCTTCCTCTCCTCCTCGGCCAAAAATATAGGGATCGCCACTTTTTAGGCGAACAACTTTTTTCCCTTCTTTGGCTTTTGCAACCAAGACTTCTTCAATTTTTTCTTGAGAAACACAAGGTTGATTAGGAATCTTACCAACATAGATCTTTTCACAGTTCGCTTTTGTGTAGGCTAGAAGCATAGGATTCACTAAGCGGTCATAGATGAGAACATCCGCCTCTTCTAGTCTCCGTGCTCCTTTAATAGAGATTAATTCTTCATCCCCTGGACCCGCACCTACTAAACTAACAAAGCCGCTCATCCATTCACCTCTTTCTTTAAATGGGTCTCCAATTCCTCAATAGTTGACACTACTTTAGAATAGTTGACAATAGGTCGTGAAATAATCACACAATCCATTCCAAGTTCTTGACAGCCTTCGATTTTTTCTCGAATCCCACCAATACTTCCGCTTTCTTTGGAAACAAATACTTCCGCTTTCGAGCGAGCCAGCAATTCTTTGTTGCACTCTTTAGAGAAAGGAGCCTTAATCGCATCAATCTGATCCGGAACAAGTCCCAACTCTTCACAACCTTTTAGAACTTCCGAAGTTGGAAGAACACGAACCACAATACGCGACTCTGGTAAACCATGGACGAATAATGGCAAGGTTTTGCTTCCAGTTCCTAAATAGACTGTTTTATACTCTTTCTCTTTGATGTATGCAATGGCTTCTTCTGTCGAATGAACAACGGTAGCACCCGATAAGTCGATGGTAGCTTGTCTTTCAAAGCGCACATATGGAATTCCCGCCTGGTTCGCTGCTTTCATCGCTTCTTGAGAGACAATATCCGCAAAGGGATGCGAAGCATCAATAATTTCATCAACGTCATTCTCTTTGATGAAAGCAACCATTTGGTCAGCTGTCATTCTTCCTTGGACCACGTTCTGCCCAAATTTAGAAGCTAAATGGCGGCCATAATCCGACACAACAGAGGTAGTCACCGGGATATTCTGTTGCGAGAGGAATTCAAGAATCTCTGTACTTTCAGCTGTTCCACCGAAAAGTAGTTTCATCATAGTGTATATCCTCGAGGTGTGATCATGCGACCATTTTTCACATAAGTCTCTTTGTTTCCAACAATAACAATTGTAGTCATGTCTACAAGAGTTTCATCCAAGTCTTCAATCGTAGTAAGCACAATTTGTTCTTCCTTACGTCCGATATCCTTACCGATACCAACAATCGTATCTTTGGCTTTGTATTCAGACATAATTTCAAGTGCTCTTGCTAAGTGCTCTGGACGACCTTTACTTCTTGGATTATATAGACAAACGACAAAGTCACCTTGTGCTGCTGCATGAAGACGTTTTTCAATCATTTCCCATGGAGTCATCAAGTCACTAAGTGAAATATGACAGAAGTCGTTCATAAGAGGTGCTCCCATCACTGCAGCTGCTCCAAGGCTTGCTGTAATTCCTGGTACAACCTTCACTTCAAGCGTATCGTTTTCTTCTAATAACTCGAGGATCAAACCAGCCATCCCATAGACACCGGCATCCCCACTCGAAACGACCCCAACATTTTTTCCAGTTTCATGAGCTAGGTCAATAGCTTTTTGACAGCGTTCAATCTCATGACGCATCCCAGTCGCAACCATTTCTTTATCTTTTACAAGATCTTTGATCAAACGCATGTAGGTAGAATACCCTACAATAATTTCACAATCCTTGATTGCTTCCAATGCCTCTTGAGACATCAATTCTTCTTTACCTGGGCCAAGTCCAATAACGTATAACATATGTATTTCTCCTTAAATTTAATATTTAATAATTGTTAACTAATTTACCAAGTGCAAATGTTGCACCATTTTGTGCGAACCGTTGGGTCAGCACATTTCCTTTACTTGCAAGGTCTGCACTAGCAAGCGCCACACTACCAACCCCAACAGTCTTCTTGACAAATTCCGATTGCGGATATTTATCCGCCACCACTAGCAGTTCCTCCTTGGAGTAGGTATGGAAAGGACAGTCAAGGTGTTGGGCTAATTCTAGTATCGCCTGTTCATTTTTTTTGACATCAATACTAGCAATTTTTGCGATTTCTGAACCGGAGATTCCCTCTTGTTCACAAAATGCATGAAAAGATTCCATAAAAGTGGAAGGTGGAAGATCCTTCTTTGCCCCAACTCCTAAAACATAAGGTTTTGGATGAATCAGGGCTACCACTTCTTCGTCAACCTCAACTGCTTGAGAGGTCAACCAAATAAATGGGCTCTTATTAGCAAGGACTTCCTGAATCTGATTTTCTTCAATTACTGTTAGCCCTCTCAGGTCAGAAACCCAAGGCTTTTCTTGATAAAAATAGACACAGTCCTTATTCGCTAAATAAGAATTGAATACTTTCACTAAGTGGCGCAATTCTTCCCGCCACCCATTTACTTCTTTAGCAATATTATCCAAGGCTACAACATTTTGTGTATCGGTTGCGGTCGTGATCACTGGATTTGAATCTAATAATTCAGCGATTTTAAGTGTAACTTGATTGGCCCCACCTAAGTGACCACTCAATAAACTAATCACATGATTGGCTTTTTCATCCATAACGATCACAGCAGGATCAGTTGTTTTGTCTTTAATAACAGGGGCAATGCCTCTGACAACCGCACCAATCGCCATGATACAAATTAAGACATCCACCTCTTGGAATACCGTCCGAAGTCCTTCAATGACACGTCCTTCAATCGGTACCGTCCGAGAGTCAGCGATTTTCACAGTGGTATAGACCGGACAATCAATCCCAAGTTTTTCCTTGAGCTCTAGTCCGAGATTTTTTGCGTTGTTAGTAACCGCCACAATGGCGTAACGAGGGGAATCATTTAGCATGCGAACTCAATCCTTTACGGAATTCATGGTGGAATTCTTTGTGATAGAGTTTAGAGTAGTAAAACTCTTCACCTAAGAAATCTCCAACTAAAATCAAGGCAGTTTTTCTAATTTTAGCTTCTTTGACCTTCTCAGCAATGGTCTCCAATGTCCCAAAGACCTTGCGTTCATCTGGCCAAGTTGCCTTATAGATTACTGCGACAGGTGTTTCTATTGGATAGCCACCCTCAACCAATTCAGCCACCACTTTCTCAATCCCCTGTACAGATAAGAAAATGGCCATAGAGGTTCTATGCTGAGCATAGCTTCGGAGGGATTCTCGTTCAGGAACAGGGGTCCGTCCGGCCATGCGAGTGATAATGACACTTTGAGAAACTTCAGGGACTGTATATTCTGTTCCAATACTTGAGGCAGCTCCTAGGAAAGAGCTCACCCCAGGAATACAGTCAAATTCAATTCCTCTCTTCTTCATCTCTTCTGTTTGCTCACGAATAGAACCATAAATAGAGAAATCGCCTGTTTGTAAGCGAACGACGTCTTTTCCAGCTTTCACTGCTTCTTCCATGACATCAATAATTTCCATCAAATGCATAGACGCGCTGTCATGAATCTCCGCACCTTCCTTACAATATTGAAGAAGATCTGGATTCACGAGAGAACCCGCATAAATGACCACGTCCGCTTGGGATAATTTTCGATAACCTTTTAGGGTAATGAGTTCCACATCACCAGGTCCTGCGCCTACAAAATGTACAATTGACATAGCTTTATTTCCTTTCTGGTTTTACAGCTGAAACAATAATAGTTGGGTTTTGCTGTTTGAAATAATGCCCTTTTCCTAGGGCAGACCATCTGCTCGCTTGGATGGATACGACGTCTAAGTCTTGCCATTCCATCTCTTCAGCAAACTGAATCGCTTCCATAGCATTTTCCAAGAGGATAAAGTTTAAAACAAAGCGTCCTCCCGGAACTAACAGATGTTCACACCACTCAAAGATTTCAGCCATATTGCCCCCGGTTCCACCGACAAATATCGCATCGAATTGACCTTCTAGCTCAACAGGAGCTTTGCCTTTTATTAGAGTAATATTCTGACAGCCAAAGTAGTCAATATTCTCCTGTGTCAAGGCAACAGCATCTTCATTTTGTTCAATTGCTACGACTTCCAAATTTGGAAAGGAAACAGCTGCTTGAATCGTTACACTACCGGTACCAGAGCCAACATCCAACATTCTCTTAGCTTTATGCAAGTCTAATTTATCAATACTGATAGCTCTGACTTCTTCTTTAGTCATTGGGACCTTTGCTCTAATAAATGCCGAATCCTTCATTTAGTATCACCACCACATTCATTTCATATTGACGATCAATCACTTGGTCCTCTGCTAAAATTTCAATTTTTTCATCTTCATAGCTAAGATTTTCACCAATGACTAAAACTTTTTTCAATCCCCGTTTCATCACCTCTTGCGCTATTTCATAGGGACCAATTTTCTTATCCGTCACCATAAATACCTTCGGTAGAGAAAGAAAGAAATCAAAATCAGGAATTTTTGCATGGCTACTTGTTAAGTAGGCATCATTCATAGGGAGAAAGACTTTGCTCGCGAGATACTGGAAGGAAGAAATCCCTGGCTGAACCACCACGCGCCCTTTAAATTTCTCAGACAACCATTTTCCCAAACCATAGATTAGGGGATCGCCCGATGCTAGGTAAAGAATGGTTGCATCTTCTGGATAAGACTCGATTAATTGAGCCAACTCCGCAAGTTTCTTTGGAGGTACAACCCCTTTTTCTTGATAGGCAGCTGGAAGGATTTCTAAATGTCGCTCACTTCCAAGAATATAGTCTGCCTTCTGATAAATCTCTTCACTTCCCAAAAGTCCATAGGAAGGGGCTCCTGGCCCTATTCCAATTACATAGATCACGTCCATTCCTCCGCTATTTCTTCTAATGTTTGGGTTGAAGCCAGATACCCAGCTTCTGTCCCAAAGGTTACTACATCAATGCTCACTTCCGGCTTCCGATTCCGCAGCAACCGCTCCGATCGAAATTTCATCTTGTCCACCAGCACTTGATAGACTTCTTCGTAGTGATACTCCTCAATTAAAGTTCCAGCCGCATCTGTTGTAATACACTGATCCACTTTCTCAAGAAGTTCAACTGGAGCCCCTAGCAAGGCTAGATTTGCCATAATAATTTCCATTCGCGCATCTGAATCTTTGCTATGAGTTGAGAAAATCCCACCAGCCACCTTGACAAATTTACCCATATGGCCAACCATCAGGACCCGAGTAAAGCCAATCCGCTGGACTTCTTTAAGGACATGACCAACAAAGTTACTCATGTTCACAATTCGATGAGGTGGAATTCCCAGCACATTGGTCGCAAAGTCCTCGCCATAATTTCCGGGTGCTAACACAACCGATCGATAGCCTTGATTGTACAACATGGTTAATTCAATCGTAATGGACGCCTTCCAACTCTCCTCTGACATGGGATTGACAATTCCTGTCGTCCCCAAAATGGAGATTCCTCCTACTATTCCTAAGCGTGAATTATAGGTTAACTTGGCTGTTTCTTCTCCACCCGGTACCGAAATAATAATTTTCGCTCCGCAGTTTGGACCAAGTAATTGCCGGGCTGTTTTTTCAATCATAGCCCGAGGAGTTGGGTTAATGGCTGCCATTCCAACATCACATTTCAATCCTTTTTGTGTGACGCGACCAACACCTTCTCCGCCATCGATCTCAATGTCGTTTGAATCCGGCAAGAGAGTCACTGTCGAATAAATCAGGAGTCCGTGCGTCGCATCTGCATCATCACCACCATCCTTTTCGACAGCAGCACTGGCAGTAAATTCACCAAAAGAAGGATCTTTGATATCCATTGTTACTTCTACTCCATTTGCCGTAGAAACTGTAACTTTTTCTTCGATATCTTGATTGAGAATCATACTAATCGCTGCGGCTGTCGCTGCTGTAGCACAAGTTCCAGTAGTAAACCCTTTTCTTAGTTTTTTTCCATTGACATATGCATAATCATCCATATAGTTCCATTTCCTTCACTACTTAATTATTTGGGACTACGAAGCGTTGGTAATCATCCATTTCTTGTTTGTACTGGTACAAAATAGCATTTACCACTGCAGCTGCAATCGTACTTCCTCCCTTACTTCCCAATGCGACAATAGAAGGAATTGGGCTATCATGAAGCTTCTGTTTTGATTCAGCTGCACCGACAAAGCCAACCGGCACACCAATAACAGCATCAGGGACTAGTGTTCCTTCTTCTACCATATCCAAGACTTTAAAGATAGAAGTTGGAGCGTTTCCGAATACAAACAATTTAGGACCCAATTCATTGGCCGCATGTTCTACCGCTGCCATAGAACGAGTGATCCCTTTTGCCTTAGCTTCTTCAAAAATTGCTGGTTCATTTACCAAACATCTGTAGGCCACCCCTAGTTCATCCAAGATTCTTTTATTAAATCCACCTAGAACCATGGTCGTATCTGTAAAAATGGTTCCCTTATTTTTGATAACATCTAGAATATGGTCGATAGCATCATTTGAAAATTTGATATTGTAGAGGTAATCAAAATCTGCACTCGCAAAAACAACTCGTTTCCAAACTGCTTCATGAAATGGATTATCAAAAACAATATCTGGATGTTCCTGATCAATGATTTCTTGAATTTTTTTAAAGCTAGCTTCTTCAATCTTATTTGATACTTTTATATAACTCATGAATACCTTATCCTTTTTTATCATTTAAAGCTGTTGAATAACGAACATAGTCTTCTGTTACGATCGTTTGCATTTGATAGATAATCGCATTAATAATAGCCACGACAAGGGTACTTCCCCCTTTACGTCCTTCATTGACCATGACAGGCAAGTCAGTCGCTAATAAAGCTTCCTTAGACTCTAAGACATTGATAAATCCAACGGGCACACCGATAATCGCGTCTACCTCAACTTTTTTCTCTTTGATCAAATCAAGGAGATGGAACAAAGCAGTCGGAGCACCACCAAAAGCAAATACTTTAGGTCCTTCGATCTCTGTTGCTTTTTCAATAGCAGCCATTGCTCGAGTAATGTTTTTTTCCTTAGCAAGTTGGATGACATCTTCATCATTAATCAAGCAACGGTAGGAAACGCCCATTTGGTCCAACACCCGTTTATTGATCCCATTTAAGGAAATGCTAGAATCCACAATGATGGTCCCTTTATTTTGAATTACATCAACGATTCGTTCATTAACATGATTGATAAATTTCATGGTATAGAGATAGTCAAAATCACCCGTGGTATGAATGGCGCGTTTAATAATCGCCTCTTCCATGTCTTCATGGAATTCATAGCCAGGATGATCCTGGTCGATCACCGATTGAATGATCTGAAAACTTTTTTCCTCAATGGAGGACGGGTTTTTAATATAGGACATAGATACTCCTCTTTTAATAAATTACAAGAATAAAATAAATCATTGACAAAATGAACGTTGAAACCGTCGTTGTCATATAAAGCATAGAAATGGAGGTTAAAATATCATCTGCTTCTACATTCCTAATTGGGTCTCCAATGGTTGGTTTTGAAATCAACTCGCCATGATAAACATGAGCCCCCCCTAATTGAATTCCTAAAGCTCCTGCAACAACAGATTCAGGGAAAGCACTATTCGGACTCGCATGTTGGTAGCGATCTCTCCAGCCAATTTTTATGGCATTTCTGAAATCCAATTGCAAAATCCGAGCACTTGCCAACATAAAGAACCAGGTTAAACGAGCAGGGATGAGATTGACTAAATCATCCATTTTAGCTGAAACAAATCCAATCTTACGATATTTGACTGTTTTATAGCCTACCATTGAATCTAGCGTATTAATAGCCTTGTAGCCCATTGCTAGAACTGGACCACCAAGAAATAGGCAGAATAAGGGACCGATTACGCCATCACTAGCATTTTCTGCTACCGTTTCAATGGTCGCATTACAAATTTCAGGAATAGAAAGTTGATCTGTTTCTCTCCCAACAATCATACCAACCTGATATCTAGCCTTTTCAATGGAGCCAGACTGAATAGCTTTGTAGACTTTAAGAGCTTCAAAAGCTAGAGAACGAGTTGCCAAACAAGTGTAAGCTAGATAAATCCAAATACCCCAATAGAGAATAGGGTGCAACTGACTAGCGCCCCACAAGATTCCATAAGTGATGGAAACTGTTAAGGCGACAGTGGAGAACCACAGAAGAACGCCAAACAGAAAAGGAAATTTTGTTTTTAGGTTCTCTAGTTTCAAACAAGCATAAATAAAATTTCCAATCAGCTTGACCGGGTGGGGCCAAGAATAAGGATCTCCGATTAACCAATCCAGAAGAAGAACGATAAAAATTGCAATAACTATCATTTCTTAGACTCCAAGATATAATCAATCCAACTCATAAGGAGTTGTTCCTTTTGATAAAAATGAACATGGAGGTAACTTGCAAAAGTTTTCCCTTTCTGGTAGCCCCCTGTCCAATTGGAAACTACTTCTCCATCTCTTTCTTTTCTGAGTTCTAAAACTGTTTTTTCAGAAGTATTAAAGATGGAATGATGGAACTCATGACCTCGAACTTCCGTACCAGACGGACCAAATAAAGATTCTTCATTGGTAGTTGCAAAACAGTAACCAAACCGTTTTAGGCCATTGGTCATCACACTAGTGCCATCAAATATTCCAACCATTTCATAGGATTGATCTTCCATCTCAAGAGTTTTCCCAAGATACATCAAGCCTCCACATTCAGCATAGATGGGAATTCCTTTTTGATGAGCGTCTAGAACGGATTCTCTAAAGGAGCGATTGTCAGACAATTCTTTTGCAAACAACTCCGGATAACCCCCACCAAAATAATAGGCATCGGCTTCCGGTAAGCGTTCATCTTTTAAGGGACTAAATGGAAGCAAGGTTACATTAAAACTTCTCAACAAATCCAGATTGTCTTCGTAATAAAAATGAAAGGCATCATCCAGTGCATAAGCAATGGTTAATGAGGTAGAATTTTCGAGTTTAAATGGAGAAGAAAGTTTAATTGACTCTCTATCAACCTTCTCCAATAGGCGATCAAACTGAATGGTTTTTTTAGCCTGCTCTCCAAGAATAGAAAACTTTTCTTCTAGATCCTCCATTTCTACATCCGGAATCAATCCCAAGTGTCTGGAAGGAAGTTCAACTTGAACATTTTTTGGAAAATAACCCAAGACTTCTATATCAGTGTAGCGCTCAATCGCCCCCTTAATCAGCTGATAATGGGTTTCCGAAGCCACACGATTGACAATGACACCAACAATATTTACCGCTGGATCAAATGAAGAAAAACCATGCACAATTGCTGCAGCTGAAGTCGAGGTTGATTTCCCATCAATAATTAAAATAACAGGTAGATTCAGCTGTTTGGCAACAGATGCAGAAGAGGCACAATCTTTATCTGTTCCTAATCCATCATAGAGTCCCATCACCCCTTCTACCACTGCGACATCGGAATTTTGATGCCAACGATAATAAGACCACTTCAGATAATCCGTATCAGGAATTAAAAAATTATCTAGATTACGAGATGAGTTCTTCGTAATACGACTATGGTAAGAAGTATCAATATAATCAGGGCCAATTTTATACGGCTGAACATTGTACCCCATATCTGTTAAAGCCCTTAATACAGCTAGTGTTACGGTAGTTTTTCCAACACCACTAGATACACCAGCTAACATAAACTGCTTCATCCTAAAAACCCCTATCCCTTGAAAAAAATAGAGCTACAAAAAATACACTATTTTTTGTAGCTCCGTTGCTTTATTAAATTACTAAGCACCTCGTTGTGCTCTCTTCATTCTTAAACACTAAAGATGCCTTTATTCTAATATAAATTATAGCATTTGTCAATAAATAATTGAAAACGTAATCAAAAAGAGCACGTATCGTGCTCCTTATAAATTATTCGATATGAAAGTTTTTTTATCCTTGCCAATCTGCTGGATATGTCACATAAATAAAGCGCGCCTTATCCTTAACAGAGAATTGAATATCGCTTCCCTTTGGAATAAAGATGATTTCACCTGGACCGGCACTCATCACTTCATCACCAGAGATAACATCCAAACGACCTTCGATCACATAATCAACTTCATCATAATCTAAATGCCAAGGGAATGTTGTCTTATCCATTGTCATCAAGCCTAAGCCAAGTCGAGGACTTTCTTCAAGAGTCAAAAGATCACGTGTATAGACTTGATGTTCAGGATTTCCTGTGTCCAAACGATCTTCAGGACGAACATTTAAGCTTGGTAGTGAAATAGAAGCTACACCAGCTTTACTGACACGTTTAGCAGAACCTTTACCTGCCAATTCTTCTAGAAGAATTTTGCGAACCAAAGATTCAATATCTGTACGATTATAATCCATTTACCAATACCTCCAATTAAGCTTCTTTCTTAGTCAAGAAGTAGGCAAGTAATACGGCAGTAACCCCACCAACAAACTTACCAATCATCATTGGAACAATCATTTTAGGAGCTTGTCCAGCTGTAAATCCTAAGTGGTCCCCGATAACGAATGAAGCAGATACAGCAAAGGCGATATTCAAGATCTTACCACGTTTATCCATATCTTTTAACATTTGGAACATAGCAATATTGTTTGCCAAAGAAGCAACCAAACCAGCAGCTCCTACTTCGTTCATTCCCAATGATTTACCAATTGCTGAAAGAGGTTTGTTGGCTACTTTAGTAAAGACAGCAACTAAACCAAATGCACCAGCCAAGGTTACAGCGATTGAACCAACAACGACAAATGCTTCTTGAAGGGTTTCTGCACCTTTTGGATAAAGTTCAAGCAACCATTTATTACCAGTCAAGAGTTGTGCTGCACCGAATGCCAAACCTAAAGTTGCAATTACAACAATGATTTGACCAAAGATTTCAAAACCTTTAATCATGCCATTTGGAATAAGAAGCAATCCTAGGAAAATGAGGGCAGATACAATGACAATAGGGATCAAGTTGATTAACAAAGTACCAAATGACAAACCTGGAACAAGCAATCCACCAACAAAACATCCGACAGGAACAGTTACCAAACCGTACAAAATACCACGAGCTAAGAAAGGACGATCTGATTTTTCGATGATACCTAAGGCAACAGGGATCGTGAACACGATCGTTGGTCCCATCATAGAACCTAAAACGTAGGCAGCAAAATCACCAACAGCTTTATCTTGTGCTAAGCTTAAGGCTAAAGGTGCTCCACCCATATCATTCGCGATGAATGTTGTTGCAAAAATCGAAGGATCCGCACCAACCAAACCATAAAGAGGAACAATGATAGGTTTTAATAAATCAGCTAACAATGGAGCTACAACCATAATCCCAGCCATAGAAAGCGCCAGCGCTCCCATAGCCATAATTCCTTCTTCAAACTTCTCACTAAGGCCCAATTTCCCGCCAATACATTTATCAATTGCACCAACAAGCATAAAGAGAACCATAATGTAAATGATAATTTCATTTATACTCATAAATTCTTCCCTACTTTCAATAATCATCCAGTTGATATTCAACTTTATCTATGATCCCTACAATGACCATATCCACTGGAATATCCTGTCTATTCAAACTCACTCGAGCTGAACTTCCTGTAGTAACCAATACTTGATCACCTTCACCAGCACCAATACAGTCCGCAGCAATCACTAAAGCAGGATCTGTTTGATGGTCATTCAGTTGTCGCTCGACCACTAAAAACTTTAATCCATTAAGTTTTTCATCTTTTCTTGTAGCCCACAGACTCCCTTTCACTTTCCCAACAAACATCTCGCTGCTCCTTATTCTTCAATATTAATATTGTGACGTTTTAAATAATCTTTTGCAAGCGCTGTCACAATCATTCCTTTTTTAAGACGAATGCTATCATTATCAGATAGATTCATTTCAATTAATTTTTTTTCAGTTAGCAAGCCAACCTTCTCAACAGTTTTTGGTGTTGAGCTGTTTTTTGTCACATCTTGGACAGGCTTATTGTTTTCTCCATCAGTAGTTTCTTCAAGGATGGATACCAATTCTTCTTTTTTATAGAATTGAACACCATATCTGATCAGTTTCTCGTACTGTTCTTGAAGATCTTGGAACAATAGTGCTTTAGAGGTCTGTTTATATTGATGGAAATCAAATGATTCATTTAAAACCAAAACTTTCTTTCCTTTTAAGAGACTCTTAATCACTACTGCCTCATCTGCTGTAAGTGGACACAATGAAGCAATCCGAAGCATTGCATCAAAACCAATTGATTCTACTAGAATGATGTCAGCACTACTTGAATTTTTTACAACTTGATAGCCTTCTCTATCCAAGATATCCGGAGTATCAAATGCTCCGATCACAAATACAGAAGACTTGTATGAATCAACCTGTAATTTATCCATTAAACGGTCTGTGATTAAATCTACGATTTTATCTAGATTTTCCATTTTTGACCTACCTCCAACAAGCACTACTAGTCTTTAATAATACGACCATGGATTCCTTTGCTAAAACCACAAGCATTGGCTTCATCGTAATCAATATGCATATAGGTTGCAAATTTTGGGCTAACACGAATCACAACATCATCAAAAATTAAAGGTCTCGCCCCTTCAACTTTTACTTTTACAATATCATGATTTTTCACACCAATTTTTTCTGCATCTTCAGGTGTCATATGAACATGGCGTTTTGCTACAATCAACCCTTTATCCAAAGAAACTGATTTATCTCCATTCACCAATACAATACCTGGAGTACCTTCAATATCACCGCTTTCACGAATAGGAGCTTTTACTCCTAATTGTAAGCAGTCTGTAAGCGATACCTCTACTTGAGACTCTTTTCTAACAGGTCCCAAAATAACCACATTATGAAAAGCTCCTTTTGGACCCACTACAGTCAAACGTTCTTTTGAAGCATACTGACCAGGTTGAGATAAATCTTTCACCTTGGTCAATTCATAACCAGTTCCGAACAAAGCATCTAATTCTTTGCGACTTAAATGCACATGTCGACCACTAGCTTCTACTTCAAAGGAGCTGTCTAGTTCATTTTGAATCCTATCAATAACTTTATCAATTAAATTTTCAAATGACATTGTTATTCTCCACATTCTATTCTAAAATAAGCCATACTAAAACTTCAATTGATTTCAATAATGTGATTAGTTTATCCGCATAAACATCTTGATTGTTAGACGATACTAAGGTCAATTCCTTTCGGATATTGACAATTTCAAGATATAACTCATAGCAAGAAAGTTTCCAATCCTCACATTTGTAATCAACTCTTACACTTCCTTGATCCAACTGTTTAATGACTCGAATTGACTGTAAATCTTCATTTGTCCCAAAATTTGGGTTATAAAATGAGATATCCTCTTCAATATAACAGCCGACCATCTTTTCTACTATTTGCAGTAGATTTCCCAATTGATCAACTTTTTCATCTAAATAAGCAAGATGGAGTTCTTTTTGGCATCTTAGAAAATACGTGTATAGTTTCGTTAGCTTGAAAAGTAGTGGATACACAGCAGACTCTTCTAGAGACGAAACAGTCATATGAAATGGTTTACTAATCTCTGTTTGAGTTTTATTTGGCGAATCAGAATAAGCTACTTGAATATGGCGATCATGCAAGAAACCTCTTGCAGCTGGAGTCAATTTGTCCTTACTAGAAAGTTTTAGAACATTTTGCTCACTGACCTGACCATTTTTGATGAGCTTCCTAATTCGTGATTCAGTATAAACTGTCATGCATTCACATCCTTCTACCACAAATTAAACACAGGGATACAACGAGGTTGAGATGTAACTTCTCAACCTCGCTCAGCTATTAACATGAATGAATATTCTTACATCAAGATGCTTATTCCTATCAAAACATTAATTGCTGATTACCTGTATGAGAAATTTTGAAAATCTACTCTTTATGAGGTAGGATTACTTCTACTTCTGAATGTGGACGTGGGATGACATGTACAGAAATCAATTCACCTACGTTTTCAGCTGCTGCTGCACCTGCATCTGTTGCAGCTTTAACAGCA
>NZ_JUPI01000130.1 GCF_001074805.1 Streptococcus parasanguinis
TGAGTGGGCTCTACTACGCTGATTTCATCAGCTTTTACAGCCCTACTCAACTGTGCGGAGGTGAGACGACGAAATCGAATTCTAACGAATTACCGATTTCTGTCCCACTCTCTTTATTTTGACGATTCAGTTTCATCTTTTAAGAGCTCTTTCTTCACGCGCACCGTACTCTCATACTCAGCCCCAGCTAGACGGTCAAAGGGAAAGCGACGATTGAGCAAGACGATGGCAAGAGTGAGAATCAGGTACAATAAAACCACAAAGAAGAGCAATAAAATCATGGACAGGGTTAAGAGAGAATTGTCCGTCAAATCGCTATTCAAGAGCGAAATCAAATAGAACAACCCTTGAGGAATCAGATAGAAATAACCTACTACCAGGATTCCCCGCCAGATGGTGCGAAGCCATTTTTGCTTGTCAAAATGCAAGCGGAATTTCAATAAAGCCATTCCCAAGGTTTTGCCCCGCCACAAAGGAATCAAACCAAAATAAACAGCCAAAATCGCTACATAAGGAATCGTCTCTAAACGCTCGATTACCGCGTAAAGCAAGGATAGCATTACAAAGTCGATCAAGAAGGCAAGACCCATCCGAAAACCAGATACTTTCGTTCCTACTCGGAAAGAATGCTCGTCAATTTCGTCTCGTGTCGGCAATAACCAAACCAGGAACCAACCGAGCAGATAACCCACTCCACCACCGGTAGTATTTTGAATAATATCATCAACATCTGCCAGGCGGTAAGGACCCGGATACATAAAGTAGAGACCTGATAACTGGGTCAGTTCCAAAAAGAGACTAAAGAGGGCTGTCAGGAGGATCGTTTTCTTAAAACCACACTTGAAATAATAGCGCAGATACATCCCAAAAGGAATCAACATCAGGACATTAAAGGCAGGCACATAAAAAGTTGGATGCTTAAGAGCTTGAATCCAAGTACCAGTCTGCGCTAAATCAAAGGGGCTCTCCTTGAAAAAATCCACCACAAAAGCAAAGGGATGGAGATTGACCATTTCCGAGTAGCTAGTATGAATCTTACTTGGATCCGGCAGAGGCAAGATCACCAAGAGATAGACCGTCATCAAGTAAAGCATAAAAGAATAGAAAATCAGCACCCGCAATTTATTGACCGAACCATATTTTCGATAATTCAAAATCATGTAGGGCAAGGTCAGCAAAAATGCCAGGAAAGGAAAGAGCTGAACAGCCGTTTTAATAGTAGAGATATACCCCATTGTGTCTCCTTTTTTTCGTTATAAAATCACCCTTTGTACAATGACAAAAGGTGATTTCTTCATTGATATAGAATATTATACGGCCTGGTAAAGGAAGAGTCAAGGAAGTACGATGAAAACCTTACTGAGGAGCCGTCTTAATAGTTAGCTTCTCCCCTCCAAGACTTTACTTCCGATAAAAACCAATAGATAACTCACAACCCCTGAAAGATGCAATAGCGTTGAGATCCATCCGGTGATTGCTGGTAAGAGCATGAGGCCAGATAGAAAAATTAAGAATAGATAAAACCATTTTACGGTGAGTGAAAATTCTTTCCACATCTTTGGCAGGAGCATAATCCCTCCGGTCACAAAGGCGTATCCTACAGCAGAGATCCCTGTTGCCTGAATGTCCTGCTCCTGGGTTAAAAAGTGAAAAACGATGGAAGAGAGGACTGTCGCCGTCACAAAAACGATTAAGACTTGTCCGGAGCCTCTTTTTCTTTCTAGCAGTCCTCCGAAGGGAAGGATCATGAGTCCATTTAACAACAAATGGACCCATAAAAACCAGATAGGGGCTCCTTTACTACCGTGCATCAGGGTCCCACTGACATATTGCCAAGCATAGGCCGGCTTTGAATGAAAAGCCAATAGGTCATACATAGCATCCCCATAAAAGGAAGTCAATAGACCGAGCGATAAACAGATTAGAGCTAAAGTACTGATAACAGGGTAGGTTGTAAGGATTCTTTTCATATTTATCTTCTCTTTTTCAAAAAACAGCGTTACGATGTCTCCATTCACGACCATTATACCATTTATTTCATTGTAGACAGAAAAGTTTTTGCTTCTTTCGTTTCAAATCTTTGCTGGAAAAACGAAATATCGTGACTTATTAGTCGGTCATTATTCGTGACCGGAAAGCGATCCTGTTTTTTAGCCGTAGCAAAAATTTGACTTTCCATTTTAAAAAGAATATACTCATTCTAATCTGAAACAAATATTTTTTATTTTTTTAAATCAACAGTATTGCATTCAGAGAAATAAACGACTAACTTCATGGAGGTGACGCTATGTCATTAGAAGAAAAATTGAACCAAGTAAAAGGCTCTGTTAAAGAAGGCTTTGGTAAATTAACCGGCGATACAAAAACAGAAGCTGAAGGCACTGCTGAAAAAGTTGCTTCAAAAGCAAAAGAAGTTGCTGAGGATGCAAAAGAAGCTGTTGAAGGAGCTATCAAGGGCGTTAAAAATATCTTTCATAAAGACGACAAATAGTCTTTAACATCCTAGACCCACTCTATTTTCTACAGTCACATTTGACTGTGAAAGATAGGGTGGGTTTTTGTTTATCTTTCATTTAGTTTGGGTGTAGAAAAAACACCCCGAAGGGTGCTCATTGTAATGATTAGCATTCTTTTAAAAGAACGTTTACTAAAGCTACTTTACAAACTTTTTAGAATTTTGTGTTTAGCTCTATCTTGGAATGAGATTTATTTTGATTGATTCATTCCTTTCAACATCGTCACCTACATTTGCGACACGATTCATAGAAACCCCTGTTATTTAAAGTAACGTTTTGTTTTTCTTAATTGTGCAATATTGATATAGAGATGGATGACAGCAGTTATAAGGGCAGCAACTAACTGTACTTCTCCAAGAATAATGGATAGGGCAAACAAGATGATATAGACAGATGGTAAGATTAGCTGATTGAGTTTGAACAAGATTAAATAAGCCTCTTCCATTTCCGCTTGTTTCTCTCCCTCGTCATAGGTTTCTAGATAATCTAATACCTCTTTTGGTGTGGCTAAAATAGAGAGTTGGTAATTACGAATTTTGCTCGTTGTTTTGATGCAGAAACTTCCAACAAGAATGGTTAATACTGCTAAGAGAAAAGCTGATATCGGTAAATCGTGGCTAGGCAACACTGTAAGCAAGCTAAAAAGCATACTAACTTGCAAAACATTGTAAGCAACTGTCCCATAATCTAGAGAGCGATACATCTTAATATAAGCTAGCTCGTTTAATTCATCATCTTCTTCTGCTAGGTAGCTAGCATAAACTTTCCTACTATTCATGATAAAATAGAGAGCTACTATTGTCGATAGTATTCCCAGACAGAAAAAGATGGTCGTCAAAATAAACTGTACTTGCTCTTGAGAAATGTTTAAATGAAGATTCGTAAAGGTAGCACCAAACATTCCGATTAAACCACCCAACAATAAACTTCCTAACAATAGTAATAAATGTTTCTTTTTCATTTTCTATCTTCTTTCTAAAATAAACCTAGCAGTCCTTGAACCAGAGCATGCCCAAATCCAAAAGTAGCCGTTAAAACTTGATCACCAAAACTATTCAGGAGAATGGCAACTAGATAGAAAAATAGAATCTTGTACCCTGATTTTTTGATGACTACTTCAAGAGATTCATTTCCCATCCAGCCAGCTAAAAAAGCATAACTTATCACTGTGAGAAGACTAATTTCTATCGAAGATAGAAAAAGCAAAACGGCTAATGCACGAATCATCAGAGGGTCTACATTGAAATAACGGGCGATACCGGCACAAACCCCTGCAATTTCTTTATGTTCGGTATCTACTTGAAAATCTGCCAAAAACTCTTTCATAATCTTACTCCTTTTATACTCTTTCTTTTACTTTCTTTTCTATCCGCTCAAATACTAAACTAAAAATCAAGCTACTCCAGAAAAAATAATTACTGTCTAAAATCTGAAACCATCCCAGCAAGGTCCCGATCATCATCGAAACATTTGCTATAAAGGCAATGATACAAAGATAATAAATTACTCTATATTTGTTCATGATTCTTCCTCCTCTAAGCGAAATACCGACTCTACTGGCTCATGAAATATCTGAGAGATTTTCAAGGCGATAATAATAGAGGGGGTATACTCATCACGCTCTAGCAAACTAATGGTCTGCCTAGATATACCTGCTAGCTTGGCAAGCTCAGTTTGGTTTAAACCATCACGAGCGCGAAGCTCTTTTAAACGATTTTTTAGCTTCATATTTACCGATTGTCTATCAAATTCAGCCACTTCGCTTAGATATCCCCAAAATGGTAGAATCTGATTTTTCCTCCTTTGTTATTATATAAGATATTATTACCGATATCCTCATAGTTTCTCCGTTCAAAGTCTTATTTCTTTAACTTGATTACATTGTAACATATCTTTTTATTTTTGACAATGATATTAGTCAAAAATATCATTATTTTTGTCATTTTGTAAATGATTTAGGTCAAAACTCTTATCCTGAATAAGAATTGATTTGATATTTTTCTAAATAGAGATGAAATGGATACTTGAAATCAAAAAAATAACGGGGTCAACTTTGTATTTTTGAAACAAAAAAAGACATCCAAGAGAATACTCTTGAATGTCTGTAAACGTTGATAGTATCGTGTTGATTAACGTTTTGAGGTAATTGACTTCGTCGAATGACAGCCGTAATTGTAAGCGGCTAAAGCCACAACAACTACGTCAACTACCACAATTTAGTATGAAAATACAAAAAGAACACCTCGAAAGGTGCTCTTTGTAAGTATTGTAATTCTTTCGAATTAACGTTTACTAAATTGTGAAGCTTTACGAGCTTTCTTAAGACCTGGTTTGGAAAGTATGAATTTCAGTTGGACTAAAAACAACGACATATCAAGGCTTTTCAGAACGATATCTACTGATTTATTTCATAAAATTTGAATCAATATTTTTTAAATAGGGGAATAGTTATTGTAATCTTCGAACTTCCTGATCAGATAATGTCATATCATTCTTTTCCTTTGCTTAGCTCAACATTATAAATGATTTCAGCTTCAGGACTTCCTTTTTCATCCTTAACAACATCCTTTAGCTGATTGTCTTGAACCAATAAAGAAATATTTTCATCTGTACTTCTAGCCTTCGTGAGTTTTGCTTCATCTGGCAAGTGCTGTGCTTTAGAAACATCGATATTATTTCCATTGGAGTCCTTTAAATCTATAGCTTCATTCCCGCCTCCATCAAAATTGAGAAGAACATCAGAAACGATACCAAAACTGCTTGGATTAAAGTTATTAATTGGAGTTCCTAGAGTAGCCTTATTTCCATACTTATCATAAATAGTTGGACGCACGTACGCATTTGAGAATGTTGACCCTTCCTCAGTAATGTATATTGGGGAAAATTCAATCTTTTCAATACCTCTATAGTGTTCTTTGATGTAGGTTCCTATTTGCTCTTCTAGCAAACGAAAGCCATGCTGATAGAGTTTGGTTGTTTTCGGGCCTAGATTTGGTTTAGTCAGCTTGTTATATATATATGTTCCTCCAAATATAAGAATGAGTACAATAGCAATTATTTTAGCAACCTTATTTCTCATTAGTTGCCTCCGTTCCAAGTGATAATCTACAATTTTCAGTCTGTAATCATATTACTTATTATAACATAGTTCCCATTTTGTAAAATTAAGATAGACAAAAAAAGACATCCAAGAGAAAATTCTTGAATGTCTGGAAAGAATATAACTCCATTAACCTTGTTAATAGACTGGAAATGATGATATTATGGTCTCCTTACCTCAAATACTGCTGTATGAACCCACTCATTATGAATTTGTAAGTCATTTTCTATCATTCTACTAAAGGTGAAGCCATTTTTTAAAAGCACTCTCTGAGAAGCTAGATTATCTCTTGCTGTTCCTGCAATGATTCTATTAAAACCATAAGTAGTAAACGCTTTGTCTAAAACGAGTCTAACCGCTTCGCTTGCATAACCTAAATTGGTAACATTTTCCCCAATTCTATACCCAAGTTCTGCTGTTTTCCGATCACCATCTAAGACACTTAAATTGATTCTCCCGACCATAACGCCTTGCGAATCTCTAATAAGATGCATATAGACATCACGATTCCTTTGTTCCGTTAACAACTCCCTTGTAATTTCTTTAAAACCTTCTAAATCAAAATAGTTAGCTGGTCTAGGAGGTAAATTTCGTTTAAAATACTCTCGATTTTCTTTTTCAAAAGAATAGACATCTAAACTATTTTCTTCAGACAACAACTCTAAACTGATCATTTCAAAGCCTCCCCCATCATTATCTACATTCAACATTTTCTCATGTTTACACAAAGTGAAATTTACAGAATTTAAAAAGATTCTTTTATTTTCTGTATTGTTTCTACATTATAACACAAAATACTATGGATAAGCATAATATTCAAGGCGCCACACCAGCCAAACAGGCTAGAATATCTATCAAAGCTATTTCAGAAGCACTTACTCATAGTGACATCCAAATAACGAAGACTTATGTCAATACTACTGAAACAGTAAATCAAACAGCAGGAGAAATAGCCTTTAGAAGTCTCAAAAAGCAATAGGGTGAACTTTAGTTTTTTGAACAAAAAAAGACATCCAAGAGAAAATTCTTGAATGTCTGTAAACGTTGATATAATCGTGTTGATTAACGTTTTGAGAATTGTGATGCTTTACGGGCTTTTTTCAAGCCTGGTTTGGAAAGTATGAATTTCAGTTGGACTAAAAACAGCGTAATATCAAGACTTTTCTCCGCTTTTATAAAAGCGTTTTTCCAATCAAATTCAACTAATTTTATCTAAATGGTGTGGATTTTACCCCCAAAATTACAGAGAATGGAGCTGATAAACACTAAACGTTCACACCATTAGTTAAATGATTTTTTTCATCATTTTTCTTAGATGATAGAACTTCTAATTTATTTCTTATTCAAGCAAAAACAACCTGCTATAAGTAAGAAAGAGGAAGATACAAGAAAAACACGGCGTAAAAACCGATTCAGTTCATTGTCCTCAATCCTTGTCTGCTTCATTTTCTTTTACGAGATCGTTTTGTGAATCTTTTTCAGAGAGTTTTTGA
>NZ_JUPI01000015.1 GCF_001074805.1 Streptococcus parasanguinis
TGAGCCTAAGGTCTCAATAATTCCGAGTGCCTGAAACGTTATTGTTTCAGGCACTTTTCTCACAGCGGAAAGTTTCGGTATTCCTCTGAATCGATATTAAAATTGGAACTCATTTTAATTTTTTTACAGAATCATTTAACTTATTTTACTTTAAAATAGTTTGTCTACATTCTATAACAGCCTTAGCTGTTTTTCTTTTGCCTCAAAATTTTATAAAAAAAACTTTTTAAACCTACTAGTTATTGGTAACAAAATGTGGTATGCTAGGGGGTAGAGAAACTTCAAGAAAATGATTCAGTTTTGGGGGTGAGTTTAATGGGAAAGAAATTAGGAAAATCGGTTTTTACAACAGGAGTTGCGGCGACAACGGTACTGTCTGGAATGTTTCATCATAAGGCTAGTGCGGAAGAAGTGAAGCAAAATGAAAATCCAGAAACCAATAGCACTGAGGTGGTTGAGAAGCCTATTACAGTCGATGAGTTGAAGCAAATTACAGCTCAAAAAGGGCAAGTGGTGAAAGATGTCCACTACCAAGAGCAAAAAGTGATCGATGCTCAGACGGATGTCAGGGCGGCTGGTCAAGAGTTGGAAGAAAAGAAAGCTGAAGTGACGGAGGCAGAAAACCTCATCGCAACGACTTCAAATGCACAAGTTCAGAACGCAGAAAATGATGTCAAGGTGGCGCAAGCCTATGTGACCATCGAAGAAAATAAGGTTCGAGAAGCAGAATCTGCACATGACCAAGTCGTAGAGGCTGTTCGTCAACAGGAAAATCAGGTTACTGCTCAGGAATCTTTGGTCGATGTAGCACAAAATGAATTGAACCAAGCAAAAGCACCGATTTCAAATGATGAGAATGTGCTAAACCAGGCCTTGTTGGAGCAAAGCCAAGTCGAGCAAAGTATTCGAGAATCTCAGAATTATCTGGCGACCTTGCAAGCGAGTCAGCAAAATGGATCAGATACAGTGGCTCGAATTGAGAGCGATATTCAATTGGCTCAAACGCGTCTGACAGATTTGAAAGCTGTCATCGCAACCAAGGAAGCAGAATTGGCAGCCTTAGAACAAGCAGCGGCCAACAGCCCAGTTCAACTGAGCCAAGCAACCTTTGAAGGCTACTTGCAACACTTGGCTGACAATGGTAATGAAGCTGCAGCAAGTGCTTTAGCCCTTTACAAGCGTGGTCGTGAAGAAGACGACTTGACGGTTGGAGAGTCTGGATCCTTGCAAGCCAATCTTCGAGCTCTTGAAATTGCGGATGCCATTAATAGCTATCGTCGCAATGCAGGTTTGCCTGAATTGGAGCTGGATCCTTATTCCCTTCCTGCCAGTCAAGTTCAGTTAGAATACTTCAAAAAGGCTAACTGGCATATGTTTAAGTATTTGCCAAACGAAAATATTGCTTATGGTTTCTCACCTGCTGGTGCAGTAGACTTTTGGTACAATGAAAAAGCGGCTTACCAAGAAGTAGCAGCTCAATACGGTCTACCAACAGACGAAACACAAATCGATGCCAATGACATCTATATGAAGATTGGGGCTGAGGCCTTTGCCAAGGTTGGTCATTACCTCCAAATGGTGGACAACAAAGCAACGGCTTTATCAGTGGCTTATGACCCAAGTAATGCCATGTCAGAAGCGGCTTTCTTACACAGTCCAGTTACCTCAGCAGTGTCAACCAATGCACTTGCTTACCAATTGCGTCAGGGAGCTGGTGCTACAACGACAAGATCAGATGTGAAAGCAAAATCTGATGAAGTCGCTAACCTCAAGCTGGACAAGGCCAATCAAGAGTCCCAAATCATTATCTTGCAAGGCAAATTAGAAGATGCCCGCCATACTAATTCAAATGTGGAAGTAGAGATGGCCAATGTGCAAAAAACCATCCAAAACTACAAAATTCTTCTTGTCAGCAAGGATCATGCAGTTGAAAAAGCAAAAGCGACTCTTGATGTATCTCGAGGTCGGATTGAAGCAGCTATTCAACCAAAAGAAGCAGCGCTTCAAAAAGCGAAAGATTTGTTAGCAGCTGCGCGTGAGAAATTAGATCTTTTAAAAGCAGAAGAAGCAGAAAAAGCCCAAGTCGTTCAAGAAGCGCATGAGGGCTTGAAGGCGGCGCAAGAACGCTTGGTTGCTGCTGAAAAACGTCTTTCTGACTTTAAAAATGCTCCAGAATTATTGGTCAAAGCCCAATCCGTTTTATCAGCTGCGGTGGCTAATTTAGAAAATAAAAAAGAAAAATTAGAAGCCGAATTCACTACTCTTCAATCTTATCACAGTGTCGTGGAACTATTGAATTCTCAATATGAAGATCTTGCGTCACGAATGGATCCAGCTATTTTAGAAGCAGCAGATATGCCAATGGATATCCGCTCAAGCAATCCAACCACTTTTTCGGATAGACCAACAGTCCTTCCAACAAGTACCAATAGTCCGCAGGTACAAGCACCAAAAGCTACTTCAGCTCCAAAACAAGAAGCCAAAGTAGAAGAAATCAAACCCAAAAAAGAAAACAGCCAAGCTGTGGCAAGTGCAGATTCTTCCAAATATGCAGCAGCAACAACAGGTGTAGTCGTTGGGTTACTTGCTGGATTGTTTGGTTTCAAGAAAAAGAAACAATCTTCAAATAATGATTAAGACATATTGAGAATAGAGTGGATACTTAGACACTTTATTGCTTAAAATCTTTAAAAGAAAATTTATGAGAGTGGGACAAGAACTCTTTTAACAAAATGAGTTCTTTCCTGCTCTTTTTTTGTACTTTTTTGGAATTTTTGAAAGAAAGTGATAGAAATTGATAAAAAAATGTTGACATTTTTTGAAGAAAGAGTATAATGGTTTTTGTAATCGATTGCAAAAGGAGGAGAAATGCTCAAGTCTGAACGAAAACAATTTATCCTCGAAAAGGTATTAAAGGAAAAATTTGTTTCCTTGGAAACCCTTGTACAAGAGCTGGGAACGTCTGAATCAACCGTTCGGCGAGACTTGGATGAGCTAGAAGCTGAAAGCAAACTTCGCCGGGTTCACGGCGGTGCGGAAAGCCTGCATTTTCTTCAAGAGGAAGAAAGTAATAAAGAAAAATCTATCAAAAACATTCAAGTTAAGTCAAAAATTGCGGTAAAAGCAGCGGAGTTGATCAAAGATCATGATGTCATCTTTATCGATGCTGGGACGACTAATGAACTCTTGGTACAAGAAATTGTCAATCCAACGGTAACTGTGGTGACCAATTCGATTCACCATGCGACCAAGTTGGTCGAGCGAAATGTTCCGACGGTCATCATCGGTGGGAAGGTAAAATCTTCTACAGATGCTAGTATCGGAGGGATCGCGCTCAATCAAATCGGTCAGTTGAATTTTGACAAGGCCTTTCTTGGAATGAATGGAATCGATGATGAATTTTACAGCACTCCAGACCTGGAAGAAGGATCTGTCAAGCGTGCGATTATCGAAAATGCAAAAAAAACCTATATCCTAGCGGATGATTCAAAAATTGGGGTGACGTCTTTTGTCAAAGTGGCTCCGATCAAGCGAGCCATGATTATCACCAATCAATGTGAACCGCAACGATTAAAGGTTTTAAAAGAAAAAACGGAGGTTATAGAGGTTTGATTTATACAGTAACACTGAATCCAGCGATTGACTATATTGTTCGTCTCGATCATGTAGAGACCGGGGCCGTCAACCGGATGGCTTCGGAAGATAAATTCGCCGGTGGTAAGGGGATCAATGTCAGTCGTGTCTTGAAGCGTCTCGATATCGAGAACACGGCGACAGGATTTATCGGTGGTTTCACAGGACGCTTCATTGAAAACGTACTGACTAGTGAAGCCATTTCAACCAACTTTGTGACAGTGGACCAAGATACACGGATCAATGTCAAGATCAAAGCTGATGAGGAAACAGAAATCAATGGGAATGGCCCAGAAGTGACGGAAGCGCAGTTGCAAGAATTGCTCAGCATCCTATCGAGCTTAACAGCGGATGATGTGGTAGTCTTTGCAGGATCTGCCCCATCTTCACTTGGCAATGCCATTTACAAAGAATTGATCGCAGCAACTCGTGCGACAGGTGCGCAAGTGGTTTGCGACTTTGAAGGGCAAACCTTGATTGATTCCTTGGAGTTCAATCCCCAATTGGTCAAACCAAACAACCATGAGTTGGGAGCTATTTTTGGCGTTACCTTGACGGAATTGCCAGAAATCGAACGCTATGCCAAAGAAATCTTGGCCAAAGGAGCACAAAACGTCATTATTTCCATGGCGGGTGATGGTGCTCTCCTTGTCAGTCCAAGTGGCACTTACTTCGCAAAACCAATCAAAGGGCAAGTGAAGAATTCAGTCGGAGCTGGCGATTCTATGGTAGCTGGCTTCACTGGGAAGCTCGCAACGACAGGAGACGTCATCGAAGCTTTCAAATGGGGAGTGGCTTGTGGCACAGCGACCACCTTCTCAGATGATTTGGCGACAGCGGACTATATTAAAGAAACTTATGAAAAAGTAGAGGTAGAAAAACTATGAAAATTCAAGACGTTTTAAATAAAAACGTGATGTTGTTTGATCTTCAAGCAACAGATAAAGAGGGCGTGATCAATGAAATGGTCCAATCGCTCCTTGACAATGGTGTGGTGACAGATTTTGAAACTTTCAAAGCTGGGATTATGAACCGTGAAGCACAAACTTCAACTGGTTTGGGTGACGGAATTGCTATGCCGCACAGCAAAAATGAAGCTGTCAAAGAAGCAACGGTCTTGTTTGCAAAATCAAACAAAGGTGTTGACTACGCCTCACTTGATGGGCAACCGACTGACTTGTTCTTCATGATCGCTGCTCCAGAAGGAGCAAACGACACTCACTTGGCAGCCCTTGCTGAATTGTCTAAGTACTTGATGAAACCAGGATTTGCGGATAAACTTCGCCAAGCAAGCACTCCTGATCAAGTGATCGCAGCCTTTGATGCAGAAGAGCAAGTAGCTGCAGCTGAAGAAGCGAAAAAAGCAGAAGCTGTCAAAGAAGCAGCTTCATCTGACAAACCTCTCATTGTTGCCGTTACAGCATGTACAACTGGTATCGCCCACACTTACATGGCGGAAGAAGCCCTCATCAAAAAAGGTGAAGAAATGGGTGTTACAGTCCGTGTTGAAACAAACGGTGCATCCGGTGTCGGCAACCGCTTGACAGCAGAAGAAATCGCCAAAGCTGAAGGAGTCATCATTGCAGCGGATAAAGCAGTTGAAACAGCTCGTTTCAATGGCAAAAAATTGATCTCTAAACCAGTCGCAGCCGGTATCCGTCAGACAGAAGAATTGATCCAAACCATCTTAGATGGTAAAGCAGATGTCTTCCACGCTGAAAATGCAGCAGAAGCTAGCGCTAGCCAAGAAAAATTGAGCTTGGGTGGAGCCTTCTACAAACACTTGATGAGTGGAGTTTCTCAAATGCTTCCATTCGTTATCGGTGGTGGGATCTTGATCGCCCTTGCCTTCTTGATTGACCAAATTCTCGGAGTTCCTCAAGATCAATTGTCTCAACTTGGTTCGTACCATGAATTGGCAGCTCAATTTAAAACAATCGGTGGTGCAGCCTTTGGCTTTATGCTTCCTGTACTCGCAGGTTACATCGGATTCTCCATCGCTGAAAAACCTGGTTTTGTAGCAGGGTTTATTGCAGGATCTATTGCTAGCTCAGGGTCAGCCTTTGGTAACATCGCTTTCGGTGCTGCTAAAGGTGAATTACCAGCAGCCGTATCATCTGGTTTCCTTGGCGCTTTGGTTGGTGGTTTCCTTGCAGGTGGAGTGATTCTAGTTCTTCGTAAAGCTCTTGCAGGCCTTCCACGTTCTCTTGATGGGATTCGTTCCATCCTTCTCTTGCCATTACTTGGTGTTGGTTTGACAGGATTCTTGATGTTCCTCATCAATATTCCAATGGCTGCTATCAATACTGGTCTTAACAACTTCCTTTCAAGCTTGTCAGGTAGCTCAGCTGTCCTTCTTGGACTTCTCGTTGGCGGTATGATGGCTGTCGATATGGGTGGACCAGTTAACAAAGCCGCTTATGTCTTTGCTACAGGTACACTTGCTGAATCTGTTGCTTCAGGTGGTTCTATTGTTATGGCGGCCGTTATGGCAGCTGGTATGGTTCCTCCATTGGCAGTATTTGTGGCAACCGTCTTGTTCAAAGATAAATTCACACAAGAAGAACGCGATTCTGGTTTGACAAACATTGTGATGGGTCTTTCCTTCATCACAGAAGGTGCCATTCCATTCGGTGCAGCTGACCCAGCTCGTGCCATCCCAAGCTTCATCGCAGGTTCAGCATTGACAGGTGCCCTTGTTGGTCTTGCAGGCTTGAAACTTATGGCTCCTCACGGAGGAATCTTCGTTATTGCCCTTACTTCAAATCCGCTTCTTTACATCTTGTTCGTATTGATCGGTGCAGTCGTAAGTGGTATCTTGTTCGGTTTACTTCGCAAACCTAAAAACTAATCATATCTAAAAGGTTGGGTTTTCCCAACCTTTTTCTATACTCAAAAACACCAACTAGTGATGAAGTTGCGAATCTCCTTAGATTTCGATATAATTTGGATAACTTTTCTTTATCATGGAGGCGAGATAATGAAAAAAAGAAATCTAGTCATTTTTTTGGCAATAACTTCTGTGTTAGTGGGAGGGACAATTATGTCTATTCAAAAACAAAATATCTTTTCAAATGGTTCTAAACAGACGACTAAACTTAGTTCCAAGGAACAACAATTGGATTATTTAAAGAAGCACGAAAATGAAATTAAGGAGTTTGTAAAATCTCAAAATTCAAAGATCGAATCTGTTCAAATATATTGGGACCAGATTCGTTGGGAAGAAATTGGAAATGGTACACCGCAAGGGGCAGGAGAGGTTGTGAGTATTTTTGGTGGATTTAATTACTTAAAGTCGTCAGATTGGAATGTTCTAATTGAGATAAAAAATGGAAAAATTGATATGGAAAGTATTGGGATCAGCAATGGTATAAGACTAGGAGGTCAACTTCTTGAGTAATAGTAATTTAAGAACTTTTGATAATTTCTATGCAGATTTAGCACAGTCTGCTTATCATGGAAGGCCAGTAAGATTTCCCTATGAATCGTTAAGTGATATCAATCAAAATATTTTAGATTCAGGAAAATCAATTCTATTTGATTTTTCAAAAGATGTTAATTACAAGAAAGAAATCACTCCTGGAGGTCAAAATCTTCCTAATGGTGGGAATGTCTATTTGCAACCAGATCCTGGTTTGCATACTGTATACGAGAGGTTGGATCCTCAGGTCCCAAATCCTAATGGTGGATATCATAAAGAAATATATACCGTCAATCATTATCAAAAGGGACTTTTAACTGATGAGAAAGCAGGGTTTAATGCCTATTATTTAACAGATACTCCAACTTTAGGTAAAGACACTAAGAAAACCTACATGGCCATTCGGGGAAGCGATGCGTGGAGATTGTCTACTTGGAACGACTGGGTCGATAACGACGCTCAGTTTGCGATTAATGATAGTCATGTTCCACAAGCAAAGTTAGCTACAAAAGGATTGAAAGAAAAAATAGCTGAAATGAGCAAAAAAGCTCCAAATGCTCAAATGGATCTTGCCGCTCACTCACTCGGGACTATGGTTTCTGTCCAAGGCATAGCTGATCTAAGTAATCAAGAGTTGAAAAAAATTGGTAAAGTAGTTTTGCTTGATGGTCCAGATACGACAAAGAGTTTAAAGAAAATGGGCCTTAGTGATGAAAAAATCAAATTAATCAGTGATAAAGTAGAATACTATGTCAATCCTTTTGATATGGTAAGTATGCTCAATCGAGAACACACTATTACTAAATTACCTGGTGATGGGAAAGAGCCTCTTAAAAAGCCTGTTGGTAAAGTCAATATCATTGTCCCCCTCTATTATACTGAAAGTTTTGATGCAGAAAGTTCTCATGATTTTGGTGTTTTTCAACCGGATGGAAAAGGGAATTTCTTAACAGCTTCAGAAGATTTTCATCCGGAGTTGCTCAGGGCTGGTGAAAAATTTGCTCGTTTGATTGCATCGTCATTAGAAGCTGCAAAAAAGTTGGGAATTAAAGATAATGTAGCTTTAAATATTTTCAGTTCAATTGTTACAGGTGACATTAGCATCAGGCTCCCTCTTGGCATTTCAGTCTATGAGAATTTTAAAAAGCAGTATGGGGAAATCGTTAGGGAAGCACGTTTAGAATCTATTAAATGGGATCGTGAAGCTATCCCTAGATATCAGGAACAACTAAGAAGTGGAAATTTGACAGGTGAGGAAAGAATTTTGATTCGCGCTCGTTTACTTCAGACAGCCTCACAGTTAGCTATTTTTGAGACAGAAGATAAGGTTGAGAATGTTAAGAGTTACCTTTCAAATGCTAAAGAAGAAATTCAAACCATTTTAAATAATACAAACTCGGAAGCGGTAGGGTTAGCCAATTATTTAACGAGCTCAGAAGTCACAGCTTTGCTCTCTGATTTCAATATCTCACGTTTTTGGGATGAAGGAATTGAGGGTAAAACGGAAAAAGCAGCTGGAGCTTTTCTAACGCAAATTGAGCAATTGGGTACAACTTTGGTGAGAGCTAGTGGTACATTTGAAGTTGTGGATACACAACAAGCTGAGGATTTTAATAGTTTATTAGCAGATGTAAAAAATAAATGGAGGAGTAAAAATGTTGATGCTGGATGATTCTTTGCTAACAAAAGAAAGTCTAGAAAGAGAATATAGAGAAAGGATGAAAGAACAGGAACGCCAGGCGATTCGTGCTATTATAGCAGTTAAGACACTCTTGATTATAGCTAAAGGAGTAGAGTTATCAAAGAAATTAGATGACATAGCTTCTGAGATGCAGGAGTATACGTCTAAAACTTTTGTAAATAATATTAAGGGAGGATTTGAAGGGAAGGCAGCAGAAGCTACAGAAACCTATTTGACTCAGACAATGAAAAAACCTGATTTAAAAAGTCCTATTAAATCCTGAATAAGAAAGTTGAGAAAGTTAGTAATGGATAAAAAAGAACTACAGAAAATAGAAGATGATCACTTACATAAACTACATGAGTTAGAACGTCTGGAGTTTGATTTAGATTACTATTATCATAGGTTTGACAGAGAGACAGAGAATATAATAGAGGCTGTTTCCTATGCATGTAGAGGGGAGTACTCTACCGAAATTCAATCCCACATTTTTGAAATTGAGGAGAATTTGGATAACTATCGTCAATTGTACAATGCTCGCATTGATGATGTATTGGACTTACGTTCTAAAGAGAATAAGACTTTCTATAGAAAGTTAGAAGAAAATAAAATATAGAAAATAAGAAACGAGAACTAAATATAAATTTTATTAAAATTACTATGCTCAAAAAGATTATAAACTTAACAAAACTGAGTTTTGGTGGAGCAAAACTAGTTATTTTCTTTTCTAACATAAATATCATCTAGTAATGAAGTTGCAATCTATTCTTATTTCGATACAATTATTATAACTTTTCCTTTTCAAGGAGGACGGATCGTGAAAAAAGGGAAACTGGTCATTCTTTTAGCTATTGCCTCTGTAATAGCAGGAGGTGTGATTATCGCTAGTCAAAAACAAGATATCTTTTCAAATGGTACTCAACAGAACAAACACCATAGTCCCAAAGAGAAGCAACTGGCTTATTTAAAGGATCACGAAAAGGATATGGCTGATTTTGTAAAATCTTTGAGTCCTAAAGTTGATAGTGTTCAGTTTAATTGGGATAGTATGGAAGTTGGTGAAATAGGAAACGGAACTCCTCAAGGTGGCGGGTATATGTTAACATTGGACGGTAGAATCAATAATAATAAGGATACTAAATTTACATTAGGGATTCCTCTAAAACGAGATTCTAATGAAGTTCCTGAGGAACTGGTTATTTATGAAATGCAACCCATAAGAATTTTAAGAGATGGTGGGTGGTTTTTATATGACTAATCGTCATTCAAAAGCCTTTATCTTGTTTTTTCGAGCATGACAAAAGGATAATAAGCCAAACAAGCTAATAATTGATCAGAATTCGTTATCCTCTGTCTAAAGAATGGTCTGGCTTCCCCGGCTTTTTCTTCTTGTACCAACGAAAAAATCACCTCATTCGGCGTTGGTATCTTGAGCTGAATTATGATATAATAAGCCTATCGCATATTTTTAGGAGAATAAAAATGGATATTCAACGTGAAAAAGAATTTGTCAGCCAATACCACTATGACGCTCGTAATTTTGAGTGGGAAAAAGAAAATGGCATTCCCGAAACAAAAGTAGATGTAAACTTTCAATTAATCAATCGTGATCAACAACAAAACACAACGTCTTTGATTGTGATTTTGAGCTACATGATTGTATTTGACGGCTTTGTGATCAGTGGTACCATCACTCAAATTAACCACTTGTTTGGTCGTTATGTCAATGAACCAAGCGAATTCAGCAAAGATGAAGTGGAAGAATTGGCACGCCCTTGCTTGGATATGCTCAACCGTTTGACTTATGAAGTTACAGAAATTGCCCTTGATTTACCGGGTATTAATTTGGAGTTTTAATCAATGAAATTAGCAGTGATTACGGATTCGTCTGCCTATTTACCGCAGCACCTTCTCCATCACGACGACTTATTTATTTTAGACATTCCGATCTATATCGATGGAGAATCCTATGTGGAAGGGAAGAATCTGACACACGACGAGTTCTACCAAAAGATGGCTGCGTCTAAGGAATTACCAAAGACCAGCCAACCGAGTGTGGCAGCGTTAGAAGAACTCTTATCTGGTTTGACAGCTAAAGGTTATACGCATGCTCTTGGTCTCTTCTTGTCATCAGGCATCTCTGGATTCTACCAAAATATCCAATATTTGAAGGACGAATTTGAAGGCTTGACCGTCGAATTTCCTGACTCAAAAATCACTAGCGCTCCATTAGGAATGATGGTAGAAGATTGCTTGAAATGGGCTGGTGAAGGTCGTTTGTTTGATGAGATTGTGGCCAATGTCCAACACCAGATTGATGGGACAACTGCCTATATTATGGTCGATGATTTGAATCACTTGGTCAAGGGGGGACGTCTGTCAAATGGCGCTGCCATCATTGGCAATCTCTTGAGTATCAAGCCGATCCTTCACTTTAATGACCAAGGTGTCATCGAAGTTTTTGAAAAAGTCCGTACGGAAAAGAAAGCCATGAAACGCTTGGTGGAAATCGTTGATGAAGGACTTACCGGAGGGCATTACCAAGTCTTTATCATCCATGCTAATGTACCTGAAAAAGCCGAAGCGCTTCGTCAGATGTTGGTGGCTGAAGGGGTAGAGGGAGAAATTCCTTTTGCCACCTTTGGAGGCGTGATTGGGACGCACTTAGGTGACCATAGCTTAGCAGTTGGGTATATCCCTATCGTTTAAGGAGAATTCTATGTCAATTAAAGTCATTATCGCAGGTTTCAAGGGAAGAATGGGACAAGCAGCCTACCAGATGGTTTCTGAAGATACTGAGCTAGAATTAGCTGGCTTGATCGATCCATTCACAGATGAGACTGACGTCGCAGGAGTCCCTGTCTTTAACCGCAAAGAAGATGTCGTGGGTCTTGAAGCAGATGTTTGGGTGGACTTTACCATGCCAAAGGTTGCTTATGAGAATACTCGCTTTGCAATTGAAAATGGCTTTGCTCCTGTTGTAGGAACGACTGGATTCACTCCTGAGCAGATCCAAGAATTGACAGAGCTTTCTCGTGAAAAGGGTTTGGGTGGCTTGATTGCTCCGAACTTTGCTATTGGAGCTGTGCTCTTGATGCAATTTGCAGCGCAAGCTGCCAAGTATTTCCCAAATGTGGAAATCATCGAATTGCACCATGATAAGAAAAAAGATGCACCGAGTGGAACAGCGATTAAGACAGCTGAGCTGATCTCTGAGAAGCGCGAGAAGATCCAGCAAGGTGCAGCAGATGAAGAAGAGTTGATGCCTGGAGCAAGAGGGGCAGATTTTGAAGGGATGCGCATCCATTCGGTTCGATTGCCTGGCCTAGTGGCTCACCAAGAGGTGATTTTTGGTAGCCAAGGCGAAGGCTTGACTCTCCGTCATGATTCCTATGATCGTGTTTCCTTCATGACAGGAGTAAATCTAGGGATTAAAGAAGTTGTCAAGCGTCATGAGCTTGTCTATGGTTTGGAACACTTACTATGAGATTAAAAAAGATGCCTTCTGAGTTTCAGGAGGCTTTACCAATATTAGAGAAGATTAAAGCAGCTGGTTTTGAGGCCTATTTTGTGGGAGGATCTGTCCGAGATGCTCTCTTAGATCGTCCGATTCACGATGTCGATATCGCTTCCTCCTCCTATCCAGAGGAAACAAAGGCGATTTTTGATCGAACAGTAGATATCGGTATCGAACACGGGACCGTCTTGGTTCTTGAAAATGGTCAAGAATATGAAATTACGACCTTCCGGACGGAGGATGTCTATGTTGATTATCGCCGTCCAAGTTCCGTGTCTTTTGTCCGCTCACTAGAAGAAGACCTCAAGCGCCGTGATTTCACCGTCAATGCTTTCGCTTTAAATGAAAAGGGAGAAATTGTCGATCTCTTTCAAGGGTTAGCAGATTTAGAAAACAAGGTTCTTCGGGCGGTTGGACTTCCTCATGAACGCTTTCATGAAGATGCGCTCCGCATCATGCGAGGCTTTCGTTTTCAAGCCAGTCTTGGCTTTGAATTAGAAGCAGCAACCTTTGATGCTATGAAGGAGTGTGCTCCTTTGCTAGAGAAAATCTCTGTTGAGCGCACTTTCATCGAGTTTGATAAGCTCTTACTTTCTCCATATTGGAGACAAGGCTTGGAGGCCATGCTTTCAAGCAAAGCCTATCACTATCTACCAGAAATGAAGGATCGTAAAGAAGCACTTGAGCGTTTGTTTGACATAGAAATTGAATTTACCTTTTCAACTTCTGAGCAAGCTTGGGCTGCTCTGGTTTTAGCACTAGACATCCAAGACATTCCAAAATTCTTTAAGAAATGGAAGACCTCAAGAGACTTTTCCAAGACGGTGGAGCAGATCGTGGAGATTCTTAAGCTTAGAGAAAAAGGAAGTCTAGACAAGCGTGCATGTTACAAGTATGACAAGCGTTTGTTGCTAGTGGCGGAAGAGCTCCGGGAAGCGTATGCCTTGAGTGTGGATTATTTGGCCATTGAGCGGGTCTATGATAGCTTGACCATTCATGATAAGCACGAAGTGGTGGTCAATGGTGGCATGCTGATCAAAGAATACGACTTTCAACCTGGTCCAGCCTTGGGAGAGATTTTGACAAAGATCGAATACGCCATTGTCGATGGGGAGCTGGCCAATGAAAAAGAAGCCATCATTGCCTATATCCAGCAAGTAAAAGAGGAGGAAAAATGAGCGATTTTATTGTCGATAAATTAACCAAATCTGTCGGAGATAAGACCGTCTTTCGTGAGATTTCCTTTATTATTCACGACTTGGATCGAATCGGACTGATCGGGGTCAATGGAACTGGCAAGACCACTCTGTTAGATGTGTTGTCTGGTCGATCTGGCTTTGATGGAGATGTGAGTCCTTTTTCTGCCAAGAGTGATTATACGATTGGTTACTTGACGCAGGAGCCAGACTTTGATGATCATAAGACAGTTCTGGATACGGTATTGTCCAGTGATCTGCGTGAAATGCAGCTGATTCGAGACTATGAATTCTTGATGGCAGATTACCGAGAAGAGAACCAAGCACGTCTGGAAAAGGTCATGGCGGAGATGGATTCACTCAATGCTTGGGAAATCGAAAGTCAGGTCAAGACAGTCCTTTCAAAACTTGGAATTGAAGATTTGAACGCCAAAGTTGGCGATCTATCTGGAGGCTTGCGTCGACGGGTACAGCTGGCCCAGGTTTTGCTGTCTCACCACGACCTGCTCTTGTTAGATGAGCCGACCAACCACCTAGATATTGATACCATCGAATGGCTGACCAATTTCTTGAAGAACTCTAAGAAAACCGTGCTCTTCATTACCCATGATCGTTATTTCTTGGATAATATTTCAACACGGATCTTTGAGTTGGATCGAGGTGGCTTGATTGAGTATCAAGGCAACTACCAGGATTATGTCCGCTTAAAGGCTGAGCAAGATGAGCGGGATGCAGCCCTTCTTCACAAGAAGCAGCAACTCTATAAGCAGGAGTTGACCTGGATGCGGAGGCAACCCCAGGCGCGTGCGACCAAGCAACAGGCTCGGATCAATCGTTTCCATGATCTTAAGCAAGACTTGTCTGGTCAAAGCAACCAGACGGATCTAGAGATGAACTTTGAGACCAGCCGGATTGGAAAGAAAGTCATCGAGTTTAAGGATGTGAGTTTTGCTTTTGAAAACAAGCCGATTTTACATGACTTTAACCTCTTGGTGCAAAACAAGGACCGCATCGGGATCGTCGGGGATAATGGTGTCGGTAAATCGACCCTACTCAATCTGATCGCTGAGCGACTCCAGCCTCAGTCAGGGCAAGTGATTATTGGGGAAACTGTGCGGGTGGCTTATTTCTCTCAACAGATCGATGGCTTGGATGAGAGTAAGCGCGTGATTAATTTCTTACAAGAGGTTGCGGAGGAAGTCAAGACGACTGTTGGAACAACTTCGATCGCAGATCTCTTGGAGCAATTTCTCTTCCCACGCTCTATGCATGGAACCTTGATCGAAAAACTCTCCGGTGGGGAGAAGAAGCGCCTCTTTCTCTTAAAACTCTTGATTGAAAAACCCAATGTGCTTCTCCTCGATGAGCCGACCAATGACTTGGATATCGCAACCTTGACGGTTTTGGAAAACTTCCTTCAAAACTTTGGTGGACCAGTTATTACCGTTAGTCACGACCGTTATTTCCTAGATAAGGTCGCAAGCAAGATCCTGGCTTTTGAAAATGGAGGTATTCGTGAGTTCTTTGGCAATTATACGGATTATTTAGATGAAAAAGCCTTTGAAGCAGCCCAGGTAACGGCTAGTCAAAAGATTGAAAAAGAGAAACCTGTCAAGCCAAAAGAAGAGAAGAAGCGCATGAGCTACATGGAGAAGCAAGAGTGGGCAAGTATTGAGGCAGATATCGAAGCTATTGAAAATCGAATTGCAGAGATTGAAGTGGAGATGAATGAAAACGGCTCTGACTTTGGCAAGTTGTCAGCCCTTCAAAAAGAACTAGATCAGGAAAACGAGCGTCTACTTGAAAAGTATGATCGTTATGATTACCTAAGTGAATTAGATGAATAAGGAGGCCCTATGAATCAATTAAATCGCATATCTCTTGGAATTTCAGCTACTATGTTTACCATTATTGGTATTGTCTTGTTTATCAATCCCATTGAGCACATCGGCTCTTTTAGCTGGTTGATCTCCTGTGGCTTCTTTTTAATCTCTTTTTCACGTTTTTCACGCTACTACCGATTGCGTCAGTCAGGTATTATCAAGCAGCAACAGCTCTTTCACAGTATGGTTGCCTTGGTGTTCGCAGTTTACTTGCTACTATATGGCTACAAGACCTTACCGATTGTCTTCCCAGTCACCTTAGGGATTTGGCTGATCTATCGCTCTGTATTAAATTTCCGAAAAGCCAATTTCTATTCCAAGAAGATTGAAGAGCTTTCCAAGCGCTATATTTTCTTTGCCTTGGTGCAGCTCTTTATCGGCTTGTTCTTAATTGTCAGTCCATTATCAATCAGTGTCATTCTCCTGAATATTATTGGTTTGATTTTCCTGCTTCTAGGACTTCAATCCTTCAGTCTCTTGTTAAAAAGTTAAGAAAAATTACGTGCAAACCTTTGCGTTTGATAAAAAGTCTGATATAATAGATCTGTAAGTGTTTACAGGTTGAAAGGAGTAATAGATGTC
Source organism: Streptococcus parasanguinis (assembly GCF_001074805.1). Taxonomy (GTDB): domain Bacteria; phylum Bacillota; class Bacilli; order Lactobacillales; family Streptococcaceae; genus Streptococcus; species Streptococcus parasanguinis_A. The sequence goes on from NZ_JUPI01000015.1 coordinate 15,914, forward strand.
TAAAAAAATTATTGGGATTGACCTTGGAGGAACTTCCATCAAATTTGCCATTCTTACCTTGGATGGAGAAGTTCAAGAAAAATGGTCTATTAAAACAAATATCTTGGATGAAGGCAGCCATATCGTAGATGATATGATCGAATCAATCGCGCATCGTTTGAAAATGCTTGATCTTGATGCTTCTGAGTTCCAAGGAATTGGAATGGGTTCACCTGGTGTTGTTGACCGTGAAAAAGGTACAGTTATCGGGGCCTACAACTTGAACTGGAAGACCCTTCAACCAGTTAAAGAAAAGATCGAAAGTGCCCTTCATATTCCATTCTTCATTGATAACGATGCCAACGTTGCTGCTTTGGGTGAACGTTGGAAAGGGGCTGGTGAAAACCAACCAGATGTTGTCTTCATGACACTTGGTACAGGTGTTGGCGGTGGTATCGTCGCTGAAGGTCGTCTCTTGCACGGTGTGCGTGGAGCTGCTGGGGAACTTGGTCACATCACGGTTGACTTTGATGATCCAATCCAATGTACCTGTGGTAAAAAAGGCTGTCTTGAAACGGTTGCGTCAGCAACAGGGATCGTCAACTTGACTCGTCGTTATGCAGATGAGTACGAAGGGGACTCTCAATTGAAAGTCTTGATCGACAATGGTGAAGAAGTGACCGCTAAAACGGTCTTTGATCTAGCAAAAGAGGGTGACGCTCTTGCTTTGATCGTTTATAAGAACTTCTCACGTTACCTTGGACTTGCTGCAGCCAATATTGGTTCAACCTTGAACCCGTCTAAGATCGTTATCGGTGGTGGGGTATCTGCTGCTGGAGACTTCCTCTTGGATGGTGTGCGCAAGGTCTTTGAAGAAAACTCATTCCCACAAGTACGTGAATCTACTCAATTGGCGCTTGCTACTTTGGGAAATGACGCCGGTGTCATCGGTGCCGCATCTCTAGTATTACAATAAGATTAAAAGGAGATTTGCCTCTCCTTTTTTCTTTATCCTGTGATATAATGAAAGCAATAGTAGATTAAAGGAGGAGATATGACAAAAGCAGATACCATTTTTAAAGAGTATATTCGGAAAATCATGGAAGAAGGTGTTTGGTCTGAACAGGCCCGACCTAAATACAAGGATGGTAGAACGGCCAACTCCAAATACATCACGGGTGCCTTTATGGAGTTTGATCTTGCAAAAGGCGAGTTTCCCATTACGACCCTTCGTCCCATCGCCATTAAATCAGCTATCAAAGAGATGCTCTGGATTTACCAAGACCAGTCCAATCGTTTAGATGTCTTAGAAGAAAAGTACAATGTCCACTATTGGAACGACTGGGAAGTGGGGGATAGTCGTACCATTGGTCAACGCTATGGTGCGGTGGTCAAAAAGCATGACATTACCAATAAAATCCTTAAACAATTAGAAGCCAATCCTTGGAATCGCCGCAACATCATCTCGCTCTGGGATTATGATGCCTTTGAGGAGACCGACGGACTCTTGCCATGTGCTTTTCAGACCATGTTTGACGTGCGTCGGGTTGATGGAGAGATCTATCTAGATGCGACCCTGACCCAGCGTTCAAATGATATGTTGGTAGCCCACCATATCAATGCCATGCAATATGTAGCTCTTCAGATGATGATTGCCAAACACTTTGGCTGGAAGGTCGGAAAATTCTTTTACTTCATTAATAATCTACATATTTATGATAATCAATTTGAACAGGCAGAAGAGATACTCCGTCGGGAGCCTTCAGACTGTCAGCCACACTTGGTCTTGAATGTGCCAGATGGAACCAATTTCTTTGACATCAAACCAGAAGATTTTGAACTGGTCGATTATAATCCAGTGAAGCCACAATTGAAGTTCGATCTTGCCATTTAGTGATGAATCAAGTTTTTTTGATGCCCGGATCTATTGGTAAAATTCTTTTAGAATTAAAACAATTATAGCTAAAAATTTTTACTCATTTTTGAGTCAAAATGTTTTGAAAATCGTTCGGGTTTTGTTAAAATAGATAAGGTTTGGAAAAACTAAACAATTTTAAAAAGAATGTTAATTTATAGATAAAAATGGAGGTCCATTAGATGGGGAAAGACTTATTTAATGATCGTATTAGCAGATTCTCAATTCGTAAACTGAATGTGGGTGTTTGCTCAGTACTATTGGGAACACTTGTCATGGTTGGTACAGCCGCAAGTGCAGCCGCAGAAGAAAATACAGATACGACCAGTGAAAATGTAGCAGCAGTTGCAACATCGTCAGAGGCACCAGCTACATCAACGGCTACAGCAACTTCAGCAACATCAACAGCTGAAACAACTAGCACAGCTGCGACAACATATGAAGCAAGCCCGGCTGTTACTGCAGCAGCAACATCAACAGCACCTGCTTCAACTAGTGAAGCAAGTAGCACAAGTACAGCAGCTTCAGCAACATCTGCAGCCTCAACTGCACCGGAAACATCAACTGCTGCAGCTACATCAACCGCTGCAACACCAAAATTAGAAGTAACTACGCCAGCAAACAAGGCAACTGAAGCAGCTGCAACAGATAAGAAAGAAGAAGTGGCTGCAGGTGTCGAAGCACCAGCTACAGAAAAACCTGCTGTGACAGCAGAGACTTCTGGTCCTAAGCGTCGTAATCGTCGTGCTCTTGGTGACCCAAATGATCCAAGCTTGATCGGGGATGACGTTGAAGACGCAACTTCAACTCCAAAGGTTGAAAAACCAGGCTTTACAACAGATCTTGATGCCAAATCTATGACTAGCCAGATTACTTGGTTGGACTTTGGAGATGTAGCCAACTGGACAGGGGCAAAAACAGTCATCGTTCCTAAAAATGACCAATTTCCTGATAAAGATTTAGAAGAAAAACTAGCTCTTCAAGTTGGGGCAACCTATACCAAGGAAATCATGCCTGGCTATGTAGTCACTGTAAAAGTTAAATCCTTGAAGCCTTTCCAAGCGACTGAAATCTATAAAAAACGGATGGAAGAGCAAGGGGCTACAGAAGCTGAAAAAGCGACCTATGATCCAAATGCAAAAAATGGATATGTAAAGGGTGTTACTTCAACAGGGGCTAAAAAAGCTTTTAACGATGGCATGGAAGCCGACGTTGTCGCTGATGCTCAAAATAGTTGGACTGAAATTAGACATGAAAACGTTGATACGAAAGCCAAGAAGACTACCATGGGTTCAGCTATGAATGGTGGAAATATTGGAGTTCAGTTTGAAATCTCTGCAACCTTCCGTGGAAAGAAAGTTAAGCCAGCTATTGTTATGGCTGATGGGGAGTCTGCTAACCCTGGTGAATTTGTTATGTTCACTACCAATGGAGAAGGTTGGCAGCACCTTGGAGAATGGAAAAAGTCTACCAGACCAGCCACCTCTGTTCCTTATGAACCACAAGATACAGAGAATCTTTTTGGTTCTAAACCTAAATATAATAACATTAACCTAAGACAACTTCGTGATAATTCTCCTGTAGCTGGACCAGATAAGAAACCAGTAGCATGGAAGTACTTTGGAAATCCTGACCAAGTTACGGCTGGACTAGGAACCGGTGTCTTTGGACCAAACATTTCTGCAGGAAATAGCGCAGTTCCACTCGTGATGACACGTGGAGCATCTGAAGTGGGACTTTATATCGCTTCAGCTGGTAAACAGTCAGCAATGCTAGGATTCTTCCCGCTTGACGAAGGGGATGCTCCTGAGTCATATGGTAAAGCAGTCCATACCATTGCAACTGTTGACGGTGTTACTGGAGCTAAAGTAAATCAACCGTATCTTGGTAACGTGAGCCCAGATATGGATGAAAACACGACTCTTGACTGGTTCGGTGATGATAAGGCAACTACGGCCGATGAAGGAATTAACCAATTGCTTCCAGATGAACTCAAAGGGACAACCAATGAGATGATCAAGATGGATCGTACACGCCCAGGTAACTACAAAATGTCAGTTCAAGCCCATTTGGATGGAGCTTCAGAAGCACATATCTATGGTTGGGTAGACTTTAACCAAAATGGTAAATTCGATGAGGATGAACGCTCAAATCTCGCTACAATCACACAAGATGGCACTGTTGAGTTGACCTTCGCAAAAAGCAAGACTTATATCGACCCTAGCGTCAACGAACTTGGTGCTCGTGTCCGTATTGCCAAGAAAGCTACTGAGATTGAAAGCCCAACTGGTATGGCTTTCTCAGGGGAAGTAGAAGACTTCAAGACTCAAATCACCCACCCACCTAAAGGGGAATTCAAGGAAACTTCTGGTCCTCAAGCTACTAAACAAACAGCAACTGTAACCTTTACAGCACGTGGAGAGCACAAGTATGAACCTAACTCTAAGGCAGTTATCGACGAGACAGTAGAACCATACATCGTTGATAAAGATGGCAACCGTGCAACTCTTGATGCAGATGGTTACTATGTCGTACCAGGTCAAGGGAAGTACAAGATTACTGCCAACGGTAAAGATGTAGACGTTGAATTTATCCCGGAAGATAACTTCCTAGGAACAGCTGATGGTATTTCTATCCGTCGTTCAGATAACAACGGTTACGATACTGGTTGGTCAACCAAATTCCCAGACCAAGAACCAAACATTAATGGTCAGTTGAATACTATGGATGGTCAATACGTTCCAACAGTCACTCCAATTGAAATTGAAGGGGTTGACAAAACTTCGACTGATGTTCAAGGGGCAACTCAAAAAGAAACACCTACCTTTAATACAACTGCTACTAACTTAAATGGTGATAAGATTTCGATCACTCCAAGTGCAGAATACCCAGCTAAGTTGGTAGACCCAGCTACAGGTCGCACGACTGATGAGCCATCTGTAACAGTTGAAGGGGAAGGTACATACACAATTAATCCTACAACAGGTGAAGTAACCTTCACTCCAGAACCAAGCTTTACTGGTACAGCCAAAGGTGTGGATGTTACATTATCAGCGCCAGTTGGACGCAATAAAAATGGTAAGGTTCAAGAGGAGTACGTTAAGACAGCTACAGCTAAGTACACACCAACGGTTACTCCAATCACAGTGACTCCTACAGACAAGGTTTCTGCGGATGTTCAAAACGTTCCTCAAACCCAAACACCAACCTTTGATTTGAGTAATGATAAGACTGCTGAAATCACTAGCAAGAAATTGGTTGATCCAGCAACTGGTCAACCAACTGATGAAACAACAGTGACAGTAGCAGGAGAAGGTAGCTATACAATCGATCCTACTACAGGAGCGGTGACCTTCACACCTGAAAAAGACTTTGTTGGTACTGCAAAAGGAGTAACTGTTCAGGCAACTGCTACTATTACAAATGCTAATGGTAAGACTGCAACCATTACTTCAGATGCGACCTACACACCAACTGTTGTGCCAGCAGTTCCAACTGCAAACCCTGCAACTTCTAAAGATGTTCAAGGGGCGACTCAAACCGGTACACCAACCTTTGCAGGAACAACTGTTCAAGTAAATGGTGAAGATAAAGCTATTACCATTAAAGACAATAGCTACACATTGCTAGATAAAGATGGTAACGAAGTTTCAACGACACCAGCTTATGCGGCAGACGGTACAACCGTGATCGGTAACTTCACAATTGACCCTGCAACTGGTCAAGTAACCTTCACACCAACTGATAAATCATACACTGGTGCAGTCACACCAGCCAAGGTTCAAGCTGAAAGCTCAAACGGTATCAAGGTGGATACAACTTACACACCAGAAATCGTTCCAGTAACCCCAACAGCAACACCAGCTGAAACAAAAGATGTTCAAGGTGCAACTCAAACAGGTAAACCTGAATTCAAGGGTGGAACTGTAACAGTTGATGGCGTTGAGAAAACTGTTGAAATCAACGAAGATGTTCCAGCAACATTTGACGATGGGTCA
>NZ_JUPI01000131.1 GCF_001074805.1 Streptococcus parasanguinis
TCAGTTGGTAGTAGCGCATGACTGTTAATCATGATGTCGTAGGTTCGAGTCCTACTGGCGGAGCTAGTATAGCACCCATTTGGGTGTTTTTTTGTTTTGAAAAAGGCTAGGATAATTGCTATCCTAGCCTTCTATTTATAAGAACGATAGTCATATTCCTTAGCTTTTTCGTCTTTTTATCTGTCTCCATTCGTAGAGAAAAAAGAGAACGATTCCAACGAAAAAGGCAATGAGTCCTTCAACGAAGCCTTGAGGAACAAATGTTAAAGTGACTGTTCCAGATCCTTTTGGAACACGAACTCCCATTAATCCTTTCTGGATACGATGAATGTGGATAGGTTTCCCATTTTGTTTAGCTGACCAGCCTTTATCATAAGGCAGTGTAAAAATCAGAGTAGTATCTCTATTTGCGTTATAGGCTGCCACCAATTTATTTTTCTTTTTGTGAATAGCAACTTCTTGCTGACGAATGGTGGTAATAGCTTGTATATATTGGTCGAGATTTAGAGCAAAAAATTCTGGTGTATCAAAGGAAACCGTCGAATTTTCTGGGAAACTCATACGAATAGTAACCGTTTCCTCTGTGTCAAAATAGCCAATCGAAAAGAATGGGAAGGCATTATCAATGGTATAGCGTTGGGTCTGTCCCTTGTAGTCGATTTCAATATCTTTTCGATCATCATTTGAAAAATGTAAATTTGGAACATTGACATACAGTTGACTATGGGCAGGAACCGTTACTTCATATTGAATACTTGCGTAGGATAGATGACTATCTTCTTCAATTTTTGCAGTTTGCAACGAAGATGTACTATTTTGTGAAGTAGGCGAGAGAATATTTAATTTCTTATAAAATTTATATTTTTTATCTGTGATTTGATGGATGAATCGTGTTTGATTATCAAGTGTTAAATTTGTAAAGGAAGCATTTTTATAAGTTTTTGCTGACAAAAAGGCGATTGGTAAGGCATATTCATTTTCTGAAAGTGAGACTCCACTTTTGGTTGCAATCTCTTTAAATCCAAATTTTTGAACAGGTTGTTTGCTCAAATTATAGCGAAAACCAAATAGACTATCCATTAAAATAGAATTATTTTGATACCGAAGATTGAGGTTGGTTCCTTCAGATTTAAATCCTAGTTTGTCCAATGTCGAGCTAGCATCCGTATTTCGTACAGATGAAAATTGAGAAATTCCATTATAACCATACTTCATGCTATCATTGCCTGTTTGTGGCTGTAGAATCTCAGTCCGATAATTTGAGTCAGTCTTTCCTCTTACTAAGGATTGGATAGCTTTTAAGTCGCGTTCGTAGGATGACCGAGAAGCAAAGACCCATTCATTCGCAATTCCTTCTATTTGATAATAACTATTCACCGATAATTCAAAGATGGAGAAAAAAAGGATTGAAAGATAGAAAAGTCTAGGCGGTATTTTTTTTAAGATAAAACCTAAACAGACTAAATAGAAGGCAATTAAAAATTCAAAAGTAACAATGAAATTGACAGCATCTAAAAATTTATAGTGACTGCTGAAAAGGACAGTTGCTCCAAATCCTAGAATAAGGAGGAAATTAGCAAGACTAAACCGAATCCAAGTGATCTCATCCATTCGATTTAGAACTTCTCCTGCCATTAGAATAATTGTCAAAGAAAAGATCCAAGAGTATCGATGAAGAAACATATTTGGCGCGTGCATACCTTGCCAAAGGAGATCTAATATTTGAAAACGAAAACTCAAAATAAGAATGGTCAATAGTATAAAGTAAGAAAGTTTCACGTGAAACTTGATCGACTTTACAAAGAAAAAGGTGATTGCTAGTAGCAGTGGAAATAGCCCTACGTAGATCATTGGAATGGATCCATATTTAGTAGTGTCAAAACTTCCAATGAAATTTTTTGCAAATACATCAAGATACCAACTTTTTTCTGTAAAGATACTGTCAACCTTTGAAAAATTTTCTCCATGAGTGCGTATATCTAAGAAGGTTGGATATAACATCACAAGACTTGTTATAACTGATAAAAGAGATACAATCACAAAATGGAAGAAACGTTTTCCAATTTCCTTTATGTTCCATGACAGTTGTGTCAAGTACCATAAAATGAGAAAAATAGACATCATAAACCCAAAATAATAATTTTGGATAAACAAGCTGGTTAAGCTGATAAAATAGAGAATCTCTCCCTCATTGTGAATTAATTTTTTGAATCCATAAAGAATCAATGGTGCTAAGATAAAAACATCTAGCCAAGTTTTAATTTCAATTTGACTAATGGCAAAGCTCATCAGAGCAAAGGATGTTGAAAGGGTAAGAACCAGGCTTCTAGGGATTTTAGAAAACATCCCATGTAGACTAATATAAGTACTCAGACCAATTGCACCAAATTTTAGAAGAGTGATGAGATAAATAGCATTCGGCATGGATTGTGCATTAAAGAAGTAGACAAGAGGAGAAAAGAAACTTCCTAGATAATAGCTACTGAGTGCATAGAAATTAATGCCTAATCCACTTTGAAAACTATAAAATAGGCTATCTGTCCCATGTAAAATATTTCGAAGTGTGGTATCAAAAATGACATACTGATGATAACCATCTCCTAATAATGGGGATGTATCACTGTTCCAGTAGATTCCTTGTGAGAGGTAAATACAGAACATCATGATAGCTGGAATCAGGAAAGAAGATACTATAAAAAGGGATGTTTTTAGCTTTGTTTTATTCATATATTTCTACTGAAAGAGCCTGAAATCATTATTTCAGGGCTCTTTATTTTTATGATTGACTCCAAAGTTCTTTCACTTTTGCTTGAACTTCTTCATTTTCAAGAAACTCATCATAGGTTTCATCAATGCGATCGATCACGCCGTTTTTTGAAAGAACGATAATATGGTTGGCGAGTGTTTGAATGAATTCGTGGTCATGGCTGGCAAAGATAATTGATTCTTTAAAATTCTTCAATCCATCATTCAAACTTGAAATGGACTCCAAATCCAAGTGATTGGTTGGATCATCTAGTACAAGAACGTTTGACTTAAGGAGCATCAATTTAGACAACATGACACGAACTTTTTCTCCTCCTGACAAGACGTTGACAGACTTGTTAACTTCGTCACCTGAAAAGAGCATCCGTCCTAAGAAACCACGAAGGAAAGTGTTGTCATCTTCTTCTTTACTTGCAAATTGACGAAGCCAATCAAGAATACTTTCACCACCAGCAAAATCTCGACTGTTGTCCTTGGGTAGATAAGAACGACTAGTTGTGACTCCCCACTTAACAGTTCCTTCATATTCAATATCATCCATCAATGCACGGATCAAAGCGGTTGTTTGAATATCGTTCTGTCCGATAAGAGCGGTTTTATCACCAGGACGTAAGATAAAGCTGATATTGTCAAGGATGGTTTCTCCATCAATCTTGACAGAAAGATTTTCTACTGTCAAGAGATCGTTACCGATTTCTCGTTCCGCCTTAAAGTTGATAAATGGGTACTTCCGGCTAGATGGAACAATTTCTTCTAACTCAATCTTGTCAAGCATTTTTTTACGAGATGTTGCTTGTTTTGATTTTGAAGCGTTGGCTGAGAATCGTGCGACAAACTCTTGCAATTGTTTAATTTTTTCTTCAGCTTTTGCGTTTCTATCTGCTTGTAATTTTGCTGCAAGTTCAGAAGATTCTTTCCAGAAATCATAGTTTCCGACGTAAAGTTTAATTTTTCCAAAGTCAAGATCTGCCATATGGGTGCAGACTTTATTCAAAAAGTGACGGTCATGGGATACAACGATAACCGTATTTTCAAAATCAATCAGAAAATCTTCTAACCAGGTAATGGATTGAATATCGAGACCGTTGGTTGGTTCGTCTAAAAGAAGGACATCTGGTTTACCAAAAAGTGCTTTAGCTAAGAGAACTTTCACTTTATCCCCGTTAGCTAACTCGCTCATCGTTTGATAATGAAGGTCTTCTGAAATATTTAGATTTTGAAGCAATTGAGATGCTTCACTTTCTGCTTCCCATCCACCGAGTTCGGCAAATTCACCTTCAAGTTCAGCTGCACGGACGCCGTCTTCATCAGAAAAATCTTCTTTCATGTAGATAGCATCTTTCTCTTTCATAATGTTGTAGAGCTTTTCATTTCCCATAATGACAACATCGATGACCCGTTCGTCTTCATAGTCAAAGTGATTTTGACGCAAAACGGACAAACGTTCATCAGGACCGAGAGAAATATGACCAGTTGTTGGTTCAATATCTCCAGCTAAAATTTTTAAAAAGGTTGATTTTCCAGCACCGTTGGCACCGATAAGACCGTATGTATTTCCTTCTGTAAAGTTGATATTGACATCGTCAAACAATTTTCGATCACTAAAACGTAGTGAGACGTCTGATACTGTAAGCAATGATATTCTCCTATTTCTATAATGTCTTCATTTTACTAGAAAATAGGGGAAAATTCAACTTTTTTAGTGTCAATTTATTTTTACAATTTTGTAAATTTAGTTGACAATATAGTAAAGTGTTATTTCGTCACAAACATAGAGGGAAGACTAACATTTTCAACTAGAAAGTGCTATAATGATAGGGATAACGATTAAGGAGAAGAGTATGACAAAACCCATCATTTTGACAGGAGATAGACCAACAGGAAAACTTCATATTGGCCACTATGTAGGTTCTTTAAAAAATCGCGTCTTGCTACAAAATAAAGACGAGTATAATATGTTTGTTTTCCTAGCAGACCAGCAAGCTTTGACAGACCATGCAAAAGATCCAAAAACGATTGTAGAATCTATTGGAAATGTTGCTTTAGATTATCTTGCTGCAGGATTGGATCCTGAAAAGGTTACGATTTTCATTCAAAGTCAGATTCCTGAATTGGCAGAATTGACTATGTATTATATGAATCTGGTATCTTTGGCACGACTTGAAAGAAACCCAACTGTAAAAACTGAGATTTCTCAAAAAGGTTTTGGTGAGAGTATTCCAACAGGATTTTTGGTATACCCTATTTCACAAGCAGCTGATATTACAGCATTTAAAGCAAATTTTGTTCCAGTAGGAAATGACCAAAAACCAATGATTGAACAAACTCGTGAGATTGTTCGTTCCTTTAACCATGCATACAACACAGATGCTTTGGTCGAACCAGAAGGAATTTATCCTGAAAATGAGGGAGCTGGTCGCTTACCTGGTTTAGATGGAAATGCTAAAATGTCTAAATCGTTGAATAATGGAATTTACCTAGCTGATGATGCAGATACTTTAAAGAAAAAAGTGATGAGTATGTATACTGATCCGGATCATATTAAAGTAGAGGATCCAGGAAAAATCGAAGGGAATATGGTATTTCATTACCTGGATGTATTTGGCCGTCCAGAAGATGCAGCTGAAATTGCAGAAATGAAAGAACATTATCAACGTGGTGGACTTGGTGATGTAAAGACCAAACGATATCTTTTAGAAATTTTAGATCGTGAATTAAGACCAATTCGTGAAAGACGCCTTGAGTTTGCAAAGGATATGGGGGAAGTTTACTCTATTCTTGAAAAAGGAAGTGAGCGCGCTCGAAATGTAGCAGCTCAAACACTGGATGAAGTAAAATCTGCGATGGGAATTACCTATTTTAAAAAATAAAACGACTTCAGTAATAGCGAACATTTCTTTACTGTTCATTGATAATTTACCAATAAATGATTGACAAATTACGATAGAATGGTATGATATTAACAATAAAAATTCGAGCCTTGCTCAAATAAAAAGAAAAGAGGATCCAGCTAATGTCTAATTGGGACACAAAGTTTTTAAAAAAAGGGTTTACATTCGATGACGTGCTTTTGATTCCAGCAGAAAGTCACGTATTACCTAATGATGCAGATTTAAGTACACAATTAGCAAGTAATTTACGCTTGAACATCCCAATCATTACTGCTGCTATGGATACAGTGACGGAAAGTCAAATGGCAATTGCAATGGCACGTGCTGGTGGACTTGGTGTGATCCATAAAAATATGTCAATTGAGCAACAGGCAGATGAAGTACGCAAAGTGAAACGTTCTGAAAATGGGGTTATTATTGATCCATTCTATTTGACACCTTCTCATACAATTGCAGAAGCAAATGAGTTGATGGGACGATACCGCATCAGTGGTGTTCCAGTTGTTGAAACACTTGAAAATCGTAAATTAGTTGGTATTCTTACCAATCGTGACTTGCGCTTTATTTCTGATTACAATCAACCTATTTCAAATCATATGACAAGTGAAAACTTGGTGACTGCACCAGTCGGTACTGATTTAGAAACCGCTGAACGGATTCTCCAAGAACACCGCATTGAAAAATTACCATTGATAGATGAAAATGGTCGTCTTTCTGGCTTGATTACAATCAAAGATATTGAAAAAGTTATTGAGTTTCCAAATGCGGCTAAGGATGAATTTGGTCGTTTGCTTGTGGCTGGTGCCGTAGGGGTTACTTCAGATACTTTTGAACGTGCAGAAGCTCTTTTTGAAGCTGGTGCAGATGCTATTGTCATCGATACTGCTCATGGACATTCTGCAGGTGTTCTTCGTAAGATCGCAGAAATTCGTGCTCACTTCCCAGATCGTACCTTGATTGCAGGAAATATTGCAACAGCTGAAGGTGCGCGTGCATTATTTGATGCAGGGGTAGACGTAGTTAAGGTTGGAATTGGTCCAGGATCAATCTGTACAACTCGTGTTGTTGCAGGGGTTGGTGTCCCTCAAGTTACTGCTATTTATGATGCAGCTGCTGTAGCTCGTGAATATGGAAAAACGATCATTGCTGATGGTGGTATCAAGTATTCAGGAGATATTGTCAAAGCACTCGCAGCTGGTGGAAATGCGGTTATGCTTGGCTCAATGCTTGCAGGTACAGATGAAGCACCAGGTGAAACAGAAATCTTCCAAGGTCGTAAATTTAAAACATACCGTGGTATGGGATCTATTGCAGCAATGAAGAAAGGTTCTAGCGACCGTTACTTCCAAGGATCTGTCAATGAAGCCAATAAATTGGTTCCTGAAGGAATTGAAGGACGCGTTGCTTATAAAGGTTCTGTAGCAGATATGGTCTTCCAAATGATCGGTGGTATTCGTTCAGGTATGGGTTATGTTGGTGCAGCAACCATTCAAGATTTACATGATCATGCACAATTTGTTGAAATGAGTGGCGCAGGATTGAAAGAAAGTCATCCTCATGATGTGCAAATTACAAACGAAGCTCCTAACTACTCGGCACAATAAATTTACAAAAATGTAAATATAATTAACAACACCTTGACAATATTGTCAAGGTGTTGTTTTGATATGGCCAGCTTGAACAGTAAAAATTTTCAACTCTTCAGGCAGTTCTTTTAAATGATCGAGAGTTGTCGTTGTAATAAATGTCTGAATATTATTAGAGATGGTTTCAAGTAATTGAAGTTGACGATAATTGTCAAGTTCACTCATGACATCGTCAAGTAATAAAATAGGCTTTTCTCTTGTGATTTCTTCCATCAATTCGATTTCTGCTAATTTTAGAGAAAGAACAACACTTCGATGCTGACCTTGACTGCCAAAGGTAGCATTCATATTATTGATAAAAAATGCCAAGTCATCCCTGTGAGGTCCAATACTTGTTGTTTTCCTAAAAATATCCTTCTGACGATTTTTTTCCAACATATAGAGAAACTGCTCCTCTATATCATTTACTTCTTCAGAAAAAACAGTTGACTGATATTGAATTGATAGGTCTTCTTTGTTGTTAGAAAGTCGAGTGTGTTTTTCATTTGCTTTAGCTTCTAATTTTTTTATAAAATCAAGTCGATGATGAATGACGCGACTTCCAAAACTAGCTAGTTGTGAATCTAACACCTCCAAAAATGTAGCATCAATTTTTTCTGAATTTTTTAGGTAACTATTTCTTTGTTTGAGAACATGGTTGTATTGAGATAAGTCGGATAAGTAGATAGGTTTCATCTGACCTAATTCAATGTCAATAAACTTTCGACGTCCTGCAGGTGATCCTTTGATCAGTTGCAAATCTTCGGGTGCGAAAAGTACAACATTCATATGGCCAATATAGTTCGATAATTTGGCTTGTTTTAAATGATTTACCTTAGTTATCCGACCTTTTGGTGTCAAGGAAATTTCTAATGGAAGTGGGCCAGTTTCCCTTTGTAATTGACCAGAAACTTTAAAATCAGTGGATTCAAAATAGATAAGATCTCTATCATTTCTTGTTCGATGACTTCTAGTTAAAGCCAGAAAATAAATTGATTCGAGAATATTGGTCTTCCCTTGAGCATTTTGACCTAAGAAAATATTTAATCCAGGATGAAAATCGACTTCAAGTTCTTGATAATTACGAAAATGTTGAATGGATAACTGTTTTAACCACATTACGAGATACCAGGAAAGCGAATCGCTTTTTCCTTTTTGTTAATCTTTGTCGATTCTTTCTTTTGTTGTTGATTGAGCTGCTTGACAAGTTTAGCAACACGTTCCTTTTCTTCCCTTTCTTTGAGATGCTCTTCTATTTCCTCTTGAGAAGGTCCGAGAATGGTGATAGTCATGTTCAGTTCAGGGATGTCAATTTGATCATTGACACGAAGTTTACGGCCTCTCCGTTGTTCTAATTCACCATTAACAAAGACTTCTTTTTCTTGAAGAAAGGTTTTGATTGCACCACCGCTCTGTATAATACCAAGTTCTTTTAAGATAGCTTGCAATGTAATAAAGTCATCAAATAATTTGTAATTCATAGTTCACCTCTTTGCGTGTTATTATACCATATTTTTAGTTTATCTAGGGTAGAGAATGTTGTGTGATTTGAGCAGCTTTTTCACAGTTTGAATTAGGATTTTAGTGTGATTTCGTGTTATAATGAAAGTTACTATTGAATAGAACGAGGATGAAAATGGAATTAGTAAAGGGCGTGAATCTTCACTTTCTTCAATCAAAAAAATTTAAAACCAATAAAATTAAGGTCCGTTTTTCATCGCCATTAGATGAAAATACCGTGGCTGCGCGTGTTTTAGTAGCCTGTATGATGGAAACTGCAAATCAAAAATATCCAACTTCTCAATTATTCCGTGAAAAATTAGCGAGTCTATACGGGGTAGAATTGTCAACCTCAGTCTCTAAGAGGGGGCGTGTTCATTATGTTGATTTGAATATTTCCTTTGTGCGCGATGATTTTTTGAGCAAAAAAAATGTTCTTACTGATGAGGTTTTGGACATTATAGAAATCATCTTCTTTTCACCTTTGGTAGTAGCAGATTACTTTGACAGTGATACATTTGAGGTTGAAAAGAAAAATACGATTTCCGATTTGGAGTCGGAAATTGAAGAGCCTTATTATTATGCCCATGGGCAATTGAATCAACTATTTTTTGAAGACGAAACAATAGGGATGTCAAGATTGGGAAAAGTTGATTTAGTGAGACAAGAGACAGGTCAAACTTCTCTTTCACAGTTTCATCAGATGCTTCAATTCGATAACATTGACTTCTTTTTCATAGGCGATTTTAATGAAGTCGCTATTGTAGATCGAGTGAATAGTTTTGAATTCAAGCCACGTGATAATCATTTATCTGTCAACTATCAACAACCTTTTACAAATATCGTTAGAGAAAAGTTAGAGCAAAAACACAATCAACAATCTATTTTAGAATTAGGTTACCATTTCTCTACCCAATATGGAGACCCTCTCCATATTCCACTTGTTGTATTGAATGGGATGCTGGGAGCATTCTCACATTCAAGACTTTTTCAAACAATTCGTGAGAAAGAAGGTCTCGCTTACACCATCTCTAGCCATTTTGATATTTTCACAGGCTTTATGAGAGTTTTTGCAGGTATCGATAAGGAATCTCGTACTAAAGTAATGACCTTGATTATGCGACAGTTGAATGATTTAAAACGAGGTAAGTTTACAGATTCAGAGCTTCGATTGACAAAAGAAATGTTGGTGAATACGACCTTATTAGCACAGGATCGACAAAATACCTTGATTGAAAGGGAATATCTGAAAACGATCCTAGGAACGAAGGTACTTCCCTTAGAAGAATGGTTAGAATCCATCAATAAGGTTAGTAGAGAGGAAATTATTGAAACGGCAAAAACAATTAATTTACAGTCTGTTTATTTTATGGAAGGAAAGTAGTGTAAAGATTGAAAATTAAAGAAAAATATTATGAATCAGTTGGTGAGCAGGTTTACTTTACACGCTTGTCAAATGGGTTGACCATTCATTTAGTTCCAAAAGAAGATTATTATGAAACTTATGGGATGATCACAACTAAGTTTGGTTCAGTGGACACACGAATTCTAGTGAATGGGGATGAAAGAAAATATCCTGCAGGAATTGCTCATTTTCTAGAACATAAAGTGTTCGAAGATGAAAAAGGCCAAGATTATCTAAAAAAATTCGTTCATTTAGGATCGGAAAGCAATGCCTTTACAAGCTTTACAAAGACAAGTTATCTTTTCTCAACAACTTCAAAAGTCCCTGAAAATATTCAATTGTTATTGGAGATGGTTTCAAAAGCTTCCTTTACAGAAAAATCTGTATCTAAGGAAAGAGAAATCATTCAACAAGAGATTGGAATGTATCAAGATAGTCCAGACTATCGATTGTTTTTTGGTGCTTTAGAAAATTTATATCCTGGGACACCGTTAGCAGATGATATTGCTGGGACGAGGGAGTCTATCTCTAACATTACAATAGATAATCTCCGTGAAAACTTTGACCTATTCTATCATCCCTCTCAAATGCACTTATTAGTGATTGGAAATTTTGATGTTGATGAAGTATTGCAAGTAGTAAAGGAATATGATCTGACTCCTCCTCATCCTTCTATTGAGTTAGAACGTTTTCCTGTAGAAAAAAATGAAGTAAAATTGAATCAATCCTGTAGAATGGAAGTTGCTACTCCTAAGTTGGCAATTGGAATTCGAGGAAATGATATCATTAAGGAAGAGGAAAAATTTCGCTATAAATTAATGTTAAAATTACTATTTTCGATGATGTTTGGTTGGACCTCACAACGGTTTCAAAGTTTATATGAAGCTGGGAAAATTGACAACTCATTGACACTTGAAGTCGAGGTTGAGGAATTGTTTCATTTCGTCGTCTTGACAATGGATACTCAAGAACCGGTCTCCTTATCTCATCAATTTAGATCAGCTATTAAACAATTTGATAAGGATCCGGATGTGAATCAGGAACATTTAGATACGATTAAAAGCGAAATGTTTGGTGATTTCTTACAAGGTTTAAATTCGCTTGAGTATAGTGCAACTCAGTTTGAATATTTTTCAGACGGTAGCACTTCTTATGATCTTCCAAAGATTTTACAAGGTATTAGTTTACAAGATATCATCAAATTAGGTCGTCAGTTCATCGACCAGGCTGAAATGGTTGACTATATGATTTTTCAAAAGTAGTAAACAATGTATCAAGAAGGGAAAACATGAAGAAGAGAACGATTGGTCAAGTGTTAAGATTGTCAAGAGTAAATTTACACTTAAGTTTACAGGATGTTTCAAATAAGACAGCCATCGAAATTCCTTATATAGAAGCGTTGGAAAACGATGAGTTTGATCTATTACCGAGTCCCTTTTACGCCCAGATCTATCTTAAAAAGTTAGCATGGGCTTTGGGATTAGATGAGTCCATCCTATTGACAGCTTTTCGTGAAGGAAAAGAATTGTTATTTGATGAAGAAATACTTGTAGATGACGAGGAGCTTCATTCAAGAAAATTAAGGCAGAAAACAAGCTGGTTACCAATCCTGTATTATCTGCTAGTTAGCTTTGCCATTCTTACTTTTGTGATTTATATCGTATATTTTTATGAGTTTACAGCATCTGTAAAATAGATGTAAAGATAGTTTATTTTTGGAGGAAATATGAAAAAAGAAAATATTCCTAATGCATTGACATTAATTCGAGTTGTAATGATTCCTATTTTTATTGCCATTTTAAGTTTAACTCACTCTTATCTAGGACATATTGTAGCAGCAGTTATTTTTGCAATTGCAAGTATTACAGATTATTTAGATGGCTTCCTTGCACGAAAATGGAATGTAGTTAGTAATTTTGGGAAATTTGCCGATCCAATGGCAGATAAATTATTGGTCATGTCAGCCTTTATCATGATGATTGAATTAAAGATGGTCCCTGCTTGGATTGCAGCCGTTATCATTTGTCGTGAGTTAGCTGTCACTGGTTTGCGTCTTCTACTTGTTGAGACAGGTGGTACAGTTTTGGCTGCAGCCATGCCTGGTAAAATTAAGACCTTTAGCCAAATGTTTGCTATTATCTTTTTGCTTTGTCATTGGACCCTTCCAGGGCAAGTATTACTTTATATCGCACTGATTTTTACAATTTATTCTGGTTACGACTACTTTAAAGGAAGTAGCTATCTCTTTAAAGACACATTCAAATAAATGAAACATATTATAGAGCTAAAAAATGTATCCTTTCGATACGATAAAACAATAGAAGAGTATCAAATTGACACTGTTTCGTTTCACGTGAAACAAGGGGAGTGGCTTTCAATTGTTGGGCACAATGGTAGTGGGAAATCTACCGTTGTACGCTTGATGGATGGTCTTTTAGAACCTGAGTCTGGTGAGATTTATATTGATGGGCAACAGTTGACTCGTGAAACTATATGGCAAATCCGCAGTAAAATTGGGATTGTATTTCAGAATCCGGACAATCAATTTGTCGGTGCAACAGTGGAAGATGATGTCGCCTTTGGCTTGGAAAACCAAGGAATTCCACGGGAAGAAATGATTCAACGTGTAGAGAAGGCTATTGACCAAGTAGGCATGCTAGAGTTTAAAGATCGGGAACCTTCTCGATTGTCGGGTGGTCAAAAACAACGAGTAGCCATAGCGGGTATTATTGCCTTGCGACCAACTATTATTATCCTTGATGAAGCAACTAGTATGTTAGATCCAGAAGGCCGAGAGGATTTAATGGCAGTAATGCGGGAACTCCAGAAAAAGTTTCAATTAACGATTATCTCCATTACTCATGATTTAACTGAAATCGCCCTAAGTGATCGAACCCTAGTGTTTCAAAAAGGAACATTAGAGTCTTCCATGACGCCGAGGGAATTGTTTTCAAGAAATGATCTGCACGAGATTGGACTGGATAAGCCTTTTAGTAAACAAGTCCAAGAATCTCTGAGCTCGCATTTCCTGCTAAAACAGGATTATTTAACAGAAAGTGAGTTATTAGACCAACTATGGGAATTTCTTTAAAGAATGTCTATTATACTTATCAAGAGGGAAGTCCTTTTGAAGGACAAGCGCTTTCTGACGTCACTTTGGAAATACAGGATGGCTCTTATACTGCCATCATTGGACATACTGGTAGTGGCAAGTCCACTTTGTTACAATTACTAAATGGTTTACTTCGTCCGACTGAAGGAATGATTCAATTCGATGATTTTGTTTTAGATAATCATTCTGAGCCAAAAGAAATGAAGTACTTAAGAAAAAAAGTTGGCTTAGTTTTTCAATTTCCAGAGAGTCAGTTATTTGCAGAAACTGTTCTAGCTGATGTAGCTTTTGGACCACAAAATTTTGGGGTACCTAAGGACAAAGCGGAGGAAATAGCCAAAGAAAAATTAGCGATCGTTGGTTTAGAAGAGTCTATCTATGATAAAAGTCCATTTGAATTATCTGGTGGACAAATGAGGCGGGTTGCGATTGCGGGTATTTTAGCCATAGAGCCAGAGATTTTAGTATTGGACGAGCCAACAGCAGGCCTAGATCCTGCTGGGAGAAAGGAATTGATGGCGCTGTTTGAGACGTTGCATAAAAATGGGATGACTCTTGTTTTGGTGTCTCATACAATGGATGATGTAGCAAACTTTGCTGATACTGTATTTGCTTTGGAAGCGGGAAAACTTGTCCTAAACGGATCCCCAAGGGAAGTGTTTCAACAGGTTGATTATTTACAAAAACTTCAATTAGGAGTCCCACAAATTACGAATTTTGCTCTTCAATTGAAAAAAAGGGGGCTTCCTCTAGACAGACTACCAATCAAAATTGAGGAACTAAAGGAGCTGTTACTTCATGAATAATATGATTTTAGGACGGTATATCCCTGGAAATTCCATCATTCATCAACTGGATCCTCGTGGGAAGTTGCTCTCAATGTTTTTGTTCATTTTTCTTCTTTTTTGGGCCAATAACTTGCAGACCAATATTCTGCTCTTTGGTTTCATCTTTGTTTTAATGTATTTAACGAGGATTTCGGTTAGTTTTTATGTCAAAGGCTTAAAATCAATGATTTTTATCATTGCGTTTACAACTATTTTTCAATTATTTGCGACCTCTCAAGGAACAATTTTATATCACTGGTGGTTTTTTAAATTAACCGACCAAGGATTGATACAGGCCGCCATCATATTTTGTAGATTTATTTTAATCATTTTTTATTCGACAATTTTAACCGTGACAACGACACCATTAAGTTTAGCAGATGCTGTTGAAAAGATCCTTACACCATTAAAAATTATTAAAGTTCCGGCTCATGAGATTGGGCTAATGCTATCTATGAGTTTGCGTTTTGTTCCAACATTAGTAGATGATACGAATCGAATCATGAATGCGCAAAGGGCGCGTGGTGTTGATTTTGGAGAGGGAAATTTATTAAAAAGAATTCGTTCTTTTATTCCGATCCTTATTCCTTTATTTGCTTCTAGCTTTAAACGTGCAGATGCACTAGCGATCGCAATGGAAGCGAGAGGGTACAAAGGGGGTGAAGGACGAACACGTTATCGGAGTCTACAGTGGGGAGTGAAAGATACTCTAGCATTGTTTATTATTCTGTGCCTCATGGGGTTGATTTTTTATCTAAAAAATGGATAGAGCTAGTTGTATTGGTTCAAAAATAAGGAAAAAGCGCTAAACAAAGCGCTTTTTACATTAAATTCACATATTCTTGTAACATTTGTAATATATTCTACAATAAACTGTAACATTTTGTGTGTATGATAGAATTATGTTCGAAAGGAGAATAGAATTCATGAACAGTAAAAAGTTCCAATGGACAGTCACTTCCTTACTTTCAGCAGCATCGCTTTTCATTTCTGGTATTGCTACAGTGAATGCTGAAACTTACGAAGTGAAGTCTGGAGATACTCTATCAAAAATTGCATTAGAAAATAACACTTCAGTAGAAAATATTATTGCATCTAACAATTTGACCAATGAAGATTTGATCTATGCAGGACAAATTATTGAGTTAGGTGAGCGTTCAAAATCTATGATTGATAAAGTTGCTCCACAAGAGCAAGCGAAACCTGCTGAAAGTGCACCTGCAGCAGCACAAACTGCTCAAAAACAAACAACTTATGCAGCAAATGCTGCAGTGACTTCTGCACAATCAACAAATGGTGGAATTGTTCTATCAAATGGAAATACTGCTGGGGAACAAGGTTCTTATGCAGCTGCTCGTATGGCTGAAATGACTGGTGTACCTGCTTCTACTTGGGAAGCAATTATTGCCCGTGAATCAAATGGTCAAGTAAATGCAGCAAATGCTTCTGGTGCAAGTGGTTTATTCCAAACAATGCCAGGTTGGGGTTCAACTGCAACAGTTGATGATCAAATCCAGGCAGCATATAATGCATACAGCTCTCAAGGTTTGTCAGCTTGGGGTTATTAAAAAATAGGTTTACAATTTGTAAACCTATTTTTTTAATGTCTCTAGGATTTCAAGTGGAGAATGACAAATAAAATCAGGTGAGTAAAGAAGTAGCTCTTCAAGATCTCCAAATCCCCAAGAGACTGCCATAGTTTTTATTCCAATTGTTTGACCTCCAATGAGGTCAAATTTTGTATCTCCAATAATGACTGTTTCCTCTTTTGGAAGATCATTGATTGACAAGGCGTATCGAATGACATCGGCTTTGTGGATACGATCTGAATTGGATCCATAAATTCCTTTAAAGTATTTAGCGATACCTAAATCTTGACACATCTGTAAAGCAACTGGTTCATGTTTTGAAGTCGTTACATAAAGGGGAATGTTTTCGTCTTGTAATGTTTTCAAAGCTTCTACGATCTGAGGAAACAGAGTTGATTTGTATTGACCTTTTTCATGGTAATACTGACGATAAATAGTTACAGCTTGATCTACCAAAGCTTCAGGAAGAGTAGCTTCAAAACTAGAAATCAAAGGTGGTCCCATAAAACTTCGGATGGTTTTAAGATCGGGTTGAGGAACCTTCAAGGTATCGAATGTATGTTGAAAGCTCTCTGTAATTCCCTTGGAACTGTCAACTAATGTTCCGTCTAAGTCAAAAAATAAGGCTTGCATGTTATTCTCCAAATATCTCTTTTTGTAATCTTCGACCGGTTGGTGTTGCTGCCAATCCTCCTTCAGCTGTTTCTCTAAAGGCAGTTGGAAGACTGGAACCAACTTGATACATGGCGTCAATAACTTCATCAACAGGTATTTTTGATTCAATGCCTGCTAAGGCCATATCAGCAGCAACGAAGGCATAGCTGGCTCCCATTGCGTTTCGTTTGACACATGGGACTTCCACAAGCCCTGCTACTGGATCACAAATGAGCCCAAGCATGTTTTTGATGACAAAACAGACCGCTTGACTCGCTTGATAAGGAGTTCCCCCAGCAGCTAGTGTTAATGCAGCCGCGCTCATAGCTGAAGCAGAACCGACTTCTGCTTGACAACCACCTTCTGCACCTGAAATAGAAGCATTATTGGCGATCACTAACCCAAAAGCCCCAGCTGTTAGTAGAAAATCTAATTGTTGCTGACGGTTTAACCCTAATTTTTGAGTTGCAGCAGTGAGAACTGCAGGAAGACAGCCAGCAGATCCTGCAGTGGGTGTTGCACAGACCAGCCCCATTTTAGCATTGTGTTCGTTGACAGCGATAGCATTCTTCGCTGCGGTTAAGACGGTCAAGTCAGATAAAGTTTTTCCTGATTTGATATAACGATCTAATTTTGTCGCATCTCCACCAGTTAATCCACTACGAGAGTGATTTTCATTTAACCCTAACCTTACAGAATCAATCATCACTTCTAAATTACGGGTCATTAATCGGAGGACTTCTTCGCGTTCACGACCAGTTAGTTCAAATTCAGTTGCAATCATTAACTCTGCGACGTTTCCTTCGTATTGCGTGCTTGCTTGTTCTACGAGGTCTACAATTGAATAAAACATACGAACTCCTTATTTGAAAAAGTTGACATTATGAAGATGAGGAATTTTACGGATATCTTCGATAGCTGCTTCACAACTCCTTGAGTCAACTTCTATAATCATAATTGCTTTTTCTCCAGCTTTTTCCCGCGTCACATTCATTTGTGCAATGTTAATATCATAGCGAGAAAGGGCTTCTGTCACATGAGCGATCATCCCAGGGACGTCTTGGTGCACAATGATAATGGTTGGAGTATTCATATTTAGCGAGATGGCAAAGCCATTTAACTCAGTAACCTGTATATTCCCACCACCAATGGAGATTCCAGTGACAGAAATCGTTTTATGGTCATTTTTCACCGTGATGGTCGTCGTATTTGGATGAGGAGCATTGCTCTCTTTTTGAATAGACCAAACAATCCGAATGCCTCGTTCATGTGCAATTTTTAGACTATCTGGGATTCTAGGATCATCTGTGTCCATTCCTAAGATGCCAGCTACTAAGGCTAAATCTGTTCCATGACCACGATAGGTTTTTGCGAAGGAATTAAATAATTGGAACTCAACCTCTTTTGGCTCTTCTCCAAAGATAGAAGAAACAATTTTACCAATTCGAACTGCACCTGCAGTGTGACTGCTGGATGGGCCAATCATCACAGGTCCAATAATATCAAAAACAGATTGGAATTTTAAAGAGTTCATGTTCTGCTCCTTTGTGATCACTTTACTTCATTATATCAGATATGGCTGATGATTTCTTCTATTTTTCCCGAAATATCTGAGAAATCTTAAGCAAGACTTAAAACATTTATATTATATCTAAACTTTAGTATTTCTAACATCTATATGAAATATTTGACATATAATTTCAATAAATATGAAATATTTCTTGTGTAGTATAGAGGTATACCAATAAAGGAGTACATAATAATGAATAAAAAACAAATGATGAAACGTATGATTGGACTTAGTTTACTTGCAGGACTTTTCTTTCCAATTGCAGCGAATGCAGATGCTTATACTGTAAAATCAGGTGATACTTTATCTGCTATTGCTAAAGAGAAGAACACAACGGTTGATGCAATTGCTAAGAAAAATAAGATTAGTAACGTGAACCTCATCTCAGTTGGTCAAGTTCTTGAGATTGAAGGTACAAATACAACGAAAAAGACTGAGGAGCAAGCTACTACAAGTAAAACAGACGCTACACAAGCAACAACGACTGTCTCTGCTTCAGATGGCTTGAGTGCGGAAGATGCAGCTGCTAAGGAATGGATTGCCCAAAAAGAATCAAGTGGTAGTTATACAGCACAAAATGGCCAATATTATGGTCGTTACCAATTAACTCTCACCTATTTGAATGGTGATTTATCACCTGCAAACCAAGAAAAAGTGGCCAATCAATACGTTGTCAACCGTTATGGATCATGGTCAGCAGCTAAAAATTTCTGGTTGGCAAATGGCTGGTATTAAATTCGTTTAAAAAGAGTCCTTGAATAAGACTCTTTTTAAATTTACAGCTCTGTAAACGTATCATTAATTAGCGAGGACTAGGGCGGTCAAATGCTTGTTTTCTTCTACAAAGCGTGTTAAAATGGTAACTGCTCAAAACGACCTTCAATCGTTGAAGCAAACCACGACCTTCAATCGTGAGTAACGAAAAGATGGGAGAAACCTATGAGTGATAACTCGAAAACACGTGTTGTTGTTGGTATGAGTGGCGGTGTCGATTCATCTGTAACGGCTTTGTTGTTAAAGCAACAGGGTTACGATGTCATCGGCATCTTCATGAAAAACTGGGACGACACAGACGAAAATGGTGTCTGTACAGCTACAGAGGATTACAAAGATGTGGCAGCAGTTGCAGACCAGATTGGCATTCCTTACTATTCTGTCAACTTTGAGAAAGAATATTGGGATCGTGTCTTTGAATATTTCCTTGCTGAATACCGAGCTGGTCGGACACCAAATCCGGATGTCATGTGTAATAAGGAAATCAAATTTAAGGCCTTTCTAGATTACGCTATGACCCTCGGTGCCGATTATATAGCGACAGGGCACTATGCACGCGTGACGCGTGATGCGGATGGCGTTGTCCATATGTTACGTGGCGTTGACAATGGAAAGGATCAAACTTATTTCTTAAGCCAATTGTCACAAGAACAACTTCAAAAAACCATGTTTCCGTTGGGGCATTTAGAAAAGCCTGAGGTTCGCCGGTTAGCAGAAGAGTCTGGACTAGCAACGGCTAAAAAGAAAGATTCCACGGGAATCTGCTTTATCGGAGAAAAGAATTTCAAAGAGTTTCTCAGCAACTATCTACCTGCTCAGCCAGGCCGAATGATGACCGTAGATGGACGAGATATGGGTGAACATGCCGGTTTGATGTATTACACGATCGGTCAGCGTGGTGGTCTTGGAATTGGTGGACAACAGGGTGGAGACAATGCTCCATGGTTTGTAGTGGGGAAAGACCTTAGTCAAAACATTCTTTACGTTGGTCAAGGTTTCTATCATGATGCACTGATGTCAACAAGTTTACAGGCTAGTCAAGTTCACTTTACACGAGATATGCCTGAAGAACTTACGTTAGAATGTACAGCTAAGTTTCGCTATCGTCAACCTGATTCCAAAGTGACTGTACACGTTAAAGGTGACAAGGCAGAAGTGATTTTTGCAGAACCTCAACGAGCCATTACGCCAGGACAAGCTGTTGTGTTTTACGACGGTGAAGAGTGTCTCGGTGGTGGTTTGATTGACAATGCTTATCGAGATGGTAAGGTTTGTCAATATATTTAAATTGACAAATTTAGTCAATCTGATACAATAAAATAAGCAATAGAAATGATGGTCAAAGCTCATGGATGTTGCAGGCTTTTTGTCCTGCACTTCTTGCGAGTTTTGACTGTTTTTGTGTCGTTTTTTGAGAGGAAGGAAAAGATGCAGCAGCAGGATTTTCGAACGAAAGTGGATCGCACGGTTTTTGGTGTGAGAGCGACTGCCTTGATAATAAAAGATAGTCGTTTGTTAGTCATAGAAGACAAAGATGGTTTTTATACAATTGGTGGTGCTATTCGAGTGAATGAAGCTACAGAAGATGCTGTGGTCCGAGAAGTAAAAGAAGAACTTGGTGTCATATCTAAAGCAGGCCAGCTAGCTTTCGTGGTTGAAAATCGCTTTGAACAAGCTGGAATCCACTACCATAACATTGAATTTCATTATTTGGTGGACTTGCTGGAAGAAGCACCTTTGGTCATGCAGGAAGAAACAAAGTCCTTACCCTGCCGGTGGATACCTCTGAATCAGTTGCATACATTTCCTCTGAAACCATCCTTCTTAAGAACAGCTTTGCCTGGTTGGGACGGACAATTGCAACACATCCATCTTGAAGAATAGGAGAAAAAATGACTTATAATTTTATAGAAGAATACGATATCATTGTCATTGGTGCTGGGCATGCGGGAGTTGAGGCTTCACTTGCCGCTAGTCGTATGGGCTGCAAGGTCTTACTTGCAACTATTAATATTGAAATGTTGGCCTTTATGCCTTGTAATCCGTCTATTGGTGGGTCTGCAAAAGGAATTGTTGTTCGTGAAGTAGATGCTTTAGGTGGAGAAATGGCGAAGAACATAGACAAGACCTATATCCAAATGAAAATGCTCAATACTGGTAAAGGTCCTGCGGTTCGTGCCCTTCGGGCTCAAGCAGACAAAGAACTTTACTCAAAAGAAATGCGGAAAACGGTAGAAAACCAAGAAAATTTGACTCTCCGCCAAACCATGATTGATGAGATTTTGGTGGAGGATGGTAAGGTTGTTGGTGTAAGGACTGCGACTCACCAAGAGTATGGGGCAAAGGCTGTCATTGTCACTACTGGGACAGCTTTACGCGGAGAAATTATCATTGGAGATCTCAAGTATTCGTCAGGGCCTAATCATAGTCTAGCTTCTATCAATTTAGCCGAAAATCTCAAACAGCTAGGATTAGAAATTGGACGTTTCAAAACAGGGACACCACCTCGTGTAAAGGCATCGTCAATTAATTATGACGAAACGGAAATTCAACCTGGAGATGAAGCTCCAAATCATTTTTCTTATACATCGCGTGATGAAGATTATGTAAAGGATCAGGTTCCTTGTTGGTTGACTTATACGAATGGGCATAGCCATGAAATTATCCAGAATAATTTACACCGGGCACCTATGTTTACAGGGGTTGTAAAGGGAGTAGGTCCTCGCTATTGTCCGTCCATTGAGGATAAAATTGTCCGTTTTGCTGACAAAGAGCGTCATCAACTATTTTTAGAACCTGAGGGACGAAATACAGAAGAAGTCTATGTTCAAGGTTTGTCAACCAGTTTACCAGAGGATGTGCAACGAGATCTTGTCCATTCTATTAAGGGATTGGAAAATGCTGAGATGATGCGAACGGGTTATGCGATTGAGTATGATATGGTTTTGCCTCATCAATTGCGCGCAACTTTGGAAACCAAGAAAATTTCAGGTCTCTTTACAGCTGGCCAAACCAACGGAACATCTGGCTATGAGGAGGCCGCTGGTCAAGGGATTATTGCAGGGATCAATGCGGCTCTAAAAATCCAAGGAAAACCAGAACTCATTTTGAAACGAAGTGATGGTTATATTGGGGTCATGATCGATGACTTGGTAACAAAAGGAACGATCGAACCCTACCGTTTGTTAACAAGCCGTGCAGAATACCGCTTGATCTTACGTCACGATAATGCAGATATGCGGTTGACGGAGATGGGGCGAGCAATTGGATTGGTAGATGATGAACGTTGGCAACGTTTCGAAACCAAGAAGTATCAGTTTGAAAACGAGATGAAGCGTTTGGATAGCATTAAGTTAAAGCCTGTAAAGGAAACCAATGAGAAGGTCGCTGCAATGGGCTTTAAACCATTGACAGATGCTGTCACTGCTAAAGAATTCTTGAGACGACCAGAAGTCTCTTACCAAGATGTGGTAGAATTTATCGGTCCTGCAGCTGAAGAACTGGATGATAAAATCATTGAATTGATTGAAACTGAAATTAAATACGAAGGCTATATTTCAAAAGCAATGGACCAAGTCGAAAAAATGAAGCGTATGGAAGAAAAACGAATTCCTGCGAATATTGACTGGGATGATATTGACTCCATCGCAACCGAAGCTCGTCAAAAATTTAAATTAATTAATCCAGAAACGATTGGTCAAGCAAGTCGTATCTCAGGTGTCAATCCAGCAGATATCTCTATTTTAATGGTTTACTTGGAAGGTAAATCTCGGAGTATCTCCAAAAACAAAGCAAACCACTAATCAAATGAGGCTGAGATGATGTTTCAGCCTCAATTTTATAGATTGAAATTTGTTGCTGTTGTTTACACGATTGTAAACTTTTGTTTACAAGGTAGTGAAGTGGAGAAAGAGTTTTTGACTGGTCAATCTTCTCTGTAATATAGAGAGAAACCTCGCTTTTTACCTCTAATTATGGTATAATTCCGAGAAGAGGTTTATGATGAAAAAATTTCGTTTATCGTTCATCCATTATGTGTTAATTGGTTTTATTTCATTTGCAATTTTAGCAATTTTTTTAAGAATCTTTGGCAAAGGCTATGTAACTCTCATTGCAATTTTTTTAGTCTTAGCTGGATTGATTGCTTTATTTGAATACCAGTTACAAATTTCAGAGTTAGATGAATTAGAACAAATACAATATGTGAACCATCAGGCAGAAAGCGGATTAGCATCCCTCCTTGATAAAATGCCTGTTGGAGTTATCAAAATTAATGAAGAGTCAAATGAAGTAGAGTGGTTCAACCCTTATGCTGAATTGATTTTTTCAACAGATGATGGGGACTTTGATGTTGAATCCTTGAAAAAGTTGCTCAATACTCTGTTTGAGGATAAAGGACACTATGTCACTGTAGCCGATAAGAAATATTCCGTTTACTTTGATCAGACGTCTAGTGTTGTTTACTTTTTTGATGTTTCAAGTGAGTATGAAGCAACTGTGGGGTTGGTGACAACTCGTCCCGTTATCGGTATTATTTCTGTTGATAACTATGATGATCTAGAAGATGTCATTTCAGACTCTGATATTAGCAATATCAATAGTTTTATTGCCAACTTTGTAGAAGAGTTTACAGCTCATTACCATATGTTTTACAGACGTGTGGGGATGGATCGTTTCTATTTGTTTACAGACTACACGGTCTTAGAACAGTTGATGGAATCAAAATTTTCAGTCATCGATCAATTCCGTGAAGAAGCTAAAAATCGTGAGCTACCTATTACCTTAAGTATGGGATTCTCGTACGGTGACGGGAAGCATGATGAGATTGGTAAAGGGGCTCTCTTGAACCTAAACCTTGCAGAAGTTCGTGGTGGGGATCAAGCGGTTGTCAAGGAAAATGATGAACAGAAAAACCCTATTTTCTTTGGTGGGGGAACAGCTTCGGCTGTGAAGCGGACTCGGACTCGCACACGCGCTATGATGACAGCTATTTCGGATAAGATCAAATCCGTTGATCAAGTCTTCATTGTTGGGCATAGAAACTTGGATATGGACGCTCTAGGAGCGTCTGTGGGAATGCAGTTTTTCTCTAGCAATATTTTGGCCTCCTCTTATGTGGTCTATGACCCGCATGCAATGGCAAGTGATATTTCAAGAGCGATTGCGAAACTAGAAGAAGAGCAGGTAACGAAAATCCTTTCCCTAGAGGAAGCCATGCAAATGGTGACGGATCGCTCTTTGTTAATTATGGTTGACCATTCTAAGACAGCTTTGACCCTTTCTAAAGAATTTTATCAGGAATTTCAACAGATTATTGTCATTGACCATCACCGTCGGGACGATGATTTCCCTGAAAATGTTCTGATCACCTATATTGAAAGTGGAGCAAGTAGTGCGAGCGAATTGGTTAGTGAACTGATTCAGTTCCAGAAGTCGAAGAAAAATCGGTTAACGAAGATTCAAGCTAGTGTCTTGATGGCTGGGATCATGCTGGATACTAAGAACTTCTCCACACGTGTTACAAGTCGGACCTTTGATGTGGCGAGTTACCTTCGTTCAAGAGGTAGTGATAGTGTAGCCATCCAGGAGATCTCTGCGATTCAGTTTGACGAGTACCGCGAAGTGAACGAACTGATCTTGACTGGTGAAAAGATTTTGCCGCATATCATCGTAGCTTGTGCCAATACGACTAAAGCCTATGATTCAGTAACCATTAGTAAGGCTGCTGATAGTATGCTGGCCATGTCTGAGGTGGAAGCAACCTTTGTCATTGCTTGTAATCAAAGTGGAACTGTCTCGATTTCTGCACGTAGTCGAAGCAAAGTCAATGTACAGCGTATCATGGAACAGCTTGGCGGAGGAGGTCATTTCAATTCGGCGGCTTCTCAAATTGAGGGTCAAGATTTGATGAGTATTCGTCAACAATTGATTGAGACTATTGAAAACGAAGTAACTATTGAAAAGGAGAATGTAGAATGAAAGTTATTTTCTTAGCGGATGTAAAAGGTAAAGGTAAGAAAGGCGAAATTAAAGAAGTGCCTACTGGTTATGCACAAAACTTTTTGATCAAGAAAAATCTTGCGAAAGAAGCCAATGCCCAAGCAATCGGTGAACTTCGTGGAAAGCAAAAGTCAGAAGAAAAAGCGCATGCTGAATTGTTAGCAGAAGCGCAAAAGATTAAAGCAAAATTAGAAGAAGAAGCAACTGTTGTTCAATTCACGGAAAAAATTGGGCCAGATGGCCGTACTTTCGGCTCTATTACCAATAAAAAGATTGCAGAAGAGCTTGAGAAACAATTTGGCATTAAAATTGATAAACGTCATATCCAAGTTTCCTCTCCAATTCGTTCAACAGGTTTGATTGACGTCCCTGTAAAAATTTATCAAGATGTTACAGGTGTGATTAATATTCGTGTAAACGAAGGGTAAACACGATCGATAGAAAGGTTTTTTTATGGCTGAGATAGAGGAATTACGAACACAACCTCAGGATATCCAAGCGGAGCAATCAGTGTTGGGAGCCATCTTTATTGATGAGGGGAAATTGGTCTTTGTTCGTGAATATATCGAGCCTGGCGATTTCTTTAAGTACTCGCACCGTTTGATTTTTAAAGCCATGATCGATCTAGCTGACCGCGGGGATGCGATTGATGCGACGACTGTTCGAAATATTTTAGATAGTCAGGGGGATCTCCAAAATATTGGTGGTCTCTCCTATTTGGTAGAAGTCATTAATTCGGTACCAACTTCAGCTAACGCGGAGTATTACGCGAAAATTGTTGCCGAAAAAGCTGTCTTACGTCGATTGATCTCTCGATTAACGGAAAGTATTAATCAAGCTTATGATGGTGCAAGTCCTTCAGATGAAATCATTGCGGGTGCTGAAAAAGCTCTGATTGATGTTAGTGAAAACGCAAATCGTAGTGGATTTAAAAATATTCGAGACATCTTGAATATAAATTTTGGTAGCTTGGAAGCCCGCTCGCTTCAAACCTCTGATATTACGGGTATTGCGACAGGCTATCGCGATTTGGACCATATGACGACAGGGCTACATGAGGAAGAGTTGATTATTTTAGCGGCTCGTCCTGCAGTAGGGAAAACAGCCTTTGCTCTAAATATTGCTCAAAATATCGGGACAAAGTTGGATAAGACAGTGGCTATTTTCTCATTAGAAATGGGTGCTGAAAGTTTGGTTGACCGGATGTTAGCAGCTGAAGGCTTGATTGAATCCCATTCGATTCGTACAGGTCAATTGACGGATGAAGAGTGGCGGAAATATGCCATTGCTCAAGGAAATTTGGCCAATGCGAGTATTTACATCGATGATACCCCAGGAATTCGGATCACTGAGATTCGTTCGAGAGCAAGAAAATTAGCGCAGGAAACAGGCAATCTCGGTCTTATTCTGATTGACTACCTGCAGCTGATTACAGGGACTGGAAGAGAAAACCGTCAACAGGAAGTTTCAGAAATTTCTCGTCAGTTAAAGATTTTGGCAAAGGAACTAAAAGTTCCCGTTATTGCTTTGAGTCAGCTATCACGTGGTGTGGAACAGCGCCAAGACAAACGTCCTGTTCTTTCTGATATTCGTGAATCTGGATCGATTGAGCAGGATGCGGATATTGTTGCTTTCTTGTACCGTGATGATTATTATGATCGAGCTGGTGAAGAGGAAGAAGATGGAATGCCCAATAATACGGTTGAAGTGATTATTGAGAAAAACCGTTCAGGTGCGCGTGGGACAGTCGAATTAATATTCCAAAAGGAATACAATAAATTCTCAAGTATTTCAAAGAGAGAGGATCAATAAGATGAGTGATGCATTTACAGATGTTGCAAAAATGAAAAAAATTAAAGAAGAAATCAAGGCCCATGAAGGACAAGTGGTTGAAATGACGCTTGAAAATGGACGGAAACGTCAAAAAAATAAATTTGGACGCTTGATTGAGGTCTATCCTTCTTTATTTATTATCGAGTATACGAACGACAATAGCTTACCAGGTGAACCGGCCAATACCTACGTGGAGTCTTACACCTATTCAGATATTTTGACAGAGAAGAATTTAATTCGTTATTTGGATTAATTTCTTGCTTTTATCGTCTAAATCAGTTATTATAATAAATACATATGGGAGTCTGTGTACAGTCTGAGAGGAAGTGTAAGCTTCGACCGCACCTGATCTGGGTAATGCCAGCGTAGGAAACAAATGAAATGTATTTTTCGTTATGAGTGACCTTGTGCAATCCGTCTCCTATTTTGGAGGCGTTTTTTATTTGTGAGAAAGGAGGTTACGATGTCTCTTGTAAAAAGATATTCAAAACAGTTGATAGGATTTGCAGGTTTTAGCAGCCTTCTTGTCTTATGGCAGTTAGCAGGATTGTTAAATATCCTCCCCAAATTTGTATTACCAACGCCACTTGAAATTGGGAATGCCTTTGTACGAGATCGAGCTCTCCTGATTCATCACAGTTTGTCTACCCTTCAAGTGGCCTTGATCGGACTTGTTATAGGGGTTCTTCTTGCTGCTGGCTTTGCGATTCTCATGGATAGTTTTCAATGGGTGAATGATCTGGTCTATCCTTTTATGGTTGTTATTCAAACCATTCCGACGATTGCCTTGGCCCCTATCCTGGTTCTTTGGTTTGGTTATGGTATGCTTCCAAAACTGGTTTTGATCATTATTACGGTTGTATTTCCCATCGTAGTCAGTCTGTTAGATGGTTTTCGGCATTGCGATCAAGATATTCTGAGATTGTTTCAGATTATGCAAGCCAATCGCTTTCAGACTTTAGTCCATTATAAAATTCCTGCAGCGCTTCCTTATTTTTTCGCAGGTTTACGTGTGAGCGTTTCCTATGCTTTTATCAGTACGGTAGTTTCAGAATGGTTAGGAGGTTTTGATGGATTGGGGGTCTATATGATCCAATCGAAGAAGTTATTTCAGTATGATACGATGTTTGCGATCATTGTATTGATTTCTGCTATTAGTTTACTCGGTATGTTTCTCGTTGACCAATTAGAACGAACCATTCTAAAATGGAAAAAGGATTGACAAACTTGTAAATGGTGTAAAAATTAAATTGACAAAAATGTAAAAGAGGTATAGCTAATGAAAAAGTCAATAGGTTTATTTTTCTCAATAATATTGGGATTTGTTTTCTTGAGTGCTTGTCAAAATTCTGTCAAGCAATCGTCAAGTGGTTTGAAAAAGATTGATTTTATTCTAGATTGGACCCCGAATACCAATCACACGGGTCTCTATGTAGCAAAGGAAAAAGGGTACTTTAAAGATGCAGGACTGGATGTAGATATAAAACTTCCTCCGGAAGACAGTAGTTCTGATTTGATTATCAATGGGAAAGCTCCATTTGGTATTTATTTCCAAGATTCTATGGCCAAGAAATTGGATAAAGGTGCGGGTATTACCGCTATTGCAGCTATTGTCGAACACAATACGTCAGGGATTATTTCAAGAAAAGATGCAGCGATCACAAGTCCAAAAGATTTGGTTGGTAAGAAGTATGGTACCTGGAATGATCCGATTGAGTTGGAAATGATCAAATCGATGATGAAAAAAGAAGGGGCTGATTTTAATCAAGTAAAATTGGTTCCAAATAGTGATTCAAATTCCATTACTCCGATTGAAAATAAGGTCTTTGATGCTGCTTGGATTTATCACGGTTGGGATGGAATTTTGGCTGAGCAAAAGGGAATGAAAACCAATTTCTTCTATATGAAAGATTTTGTTCCTGCATTTGACTACTATTCGCCTGTTATTATTGCTAACAATGACTATTTGAAATCTCATAAAGAGGAAGCAAAAAAATTCATTCAAGCGGTGAAAAAAGGCTACCAATATGCTATAGAGCATCCAGAAGAAGCAGCAGATATCTTGATTAAACAGGCCCCTGCTTTGGCTAACCAGCGTGATTTTGTACTAGCTTCTCAAAAATATCTTTCCAGTCAATATGCTTCAGACAAGGATAAATGGGGACAGTTTGACTCCAAACGTTGGAATGCTTTTTATGCTTGGGCAAAAGAGCAAGGATTGGTTTCAAATGACTTAGAAGACAAAGGTTTCACAAATGAATTGGTAGGTGACTGATATTTTAACCGTAAAAGATGTAAGTTTCTCTTTTGGAGATAAAGCAGTTTTAAACAATGTATCACTAGAAGTGCAAAAAGGAGAAATCGTCTCTATTCTAGGTCCAAGTGGGGTAGGGAAATCAACCTTGTTTAATTTAATTGCTGGGATCCTTCCCTTACAAAAGGGCGCTATAGAAGTAGATGATGCCCCGATCTCCTTTGGAAAAGTCAGCTATATGCTACAAAAGGATCTTTTGTTAGAACATAAGACAGTATTGGGAAATATTATTCTTCCCCTTCAATTAAAAAAGATTCCTAAGGAAGAGGCAACATCTACAGCTCTAAAATTGTTAGATGAATTTAAATTGGGAAGTATCGCCAACCTTTATCCTAATGCGCTGAGTGGGGGGATGCGGCAACGGGTGGCGCTATTAAGGACTTATCTATTGGGTCATTCTGTCTTCCTATTAGATGAAGCTTTTAGTGCCTTAGATGAATTGACAAGGCAGGATCTTTATCACTGGTATCTAGAAAGCAAGGAACGTCTTGGTCTCACCACTCTAGTGATCACTCATAGTATCGAAGAAGCTTTGACATTGAGTGACCGGATCTATATCTTGAATCATAATCCCGGTGAAATTATTGCAGATCTTCCTTTAAAATGGGATCCAGCAACGGATAGAGACTGGCAACAATTGCAATATAAAAAACGAATCATAGAATTATTGTCTGAATTTCATTGAAATTGTTTTGAAGGACTTTACAAAGTTTCTATTCCGTGATAGAATAGAATTTGTGCGAAATGACAGCAGGACAAAATGAAGCTCGTCAACAGGAAGCCAGCTAGAAAAGTAACCTTTGCTGTTTGGGCGAAGGCTTTCTGAACGAATCAGGTTTGTCTAAAACGTTATTTCCTACAAAAAATTATTTTTATAGGAGGACATTTCAAATGTCACGTTATACAGGACCATCTTGGAAACAATCTCGCCGTCTTGGCTTGTCACTTACAGGTACAGGTAAAGAATTGGCACGTCGTAACTACGTACCAGGTCAACACGGACCAAACAACCGTTCAAAATTGTCAGAATACGGTTTGCAATTAGCTGAAAAACAAAAACTTCGTTTCTCTTACGGACTTGGTGAAAAACAATTCCGTAACTTGTTCGTACAAGCTACTAAAGTTAAAGAAGGAACTGTCGGTTTCAACTTCATGCTTCTTTTGGAACGTCGTTTGGATAACGTTGTTTACCGTCTTGGACTTGCGACTACTCGTCGTCAAGCTCGTCAATTCGTTAACCACGGTCACATCCTTGTTGACGGAAAACGCGTTGATATCCCTTCATACCGTGTAACTCCAGGTCAAGTGATCTCAGTTCGCGAAAAATCAGCTAAAGTTCCAGCTATTCTTGAAGCTGTTGAAGCTACAGTTGGACGTCCAGCATTCGTATCATTCGATGCTGACAAATTGGAAGGTTCATTGACACGTCTTCCAGAACGTGATGAAATCAACCCAGAAATCAACGAAGCACTTGTCGTTGAATTCTACAACAAAATGCTTTAATTTTAAGATATACTTTGCAGAAAGCCTACTACAGTGGGCTTTTTGTTTTGTCTTAAAGGGTTGATTTCTGGGTTTGTTCAGTTATTTGTTCAGTTATAAGTTTTCTAAAGCTGTTTTATTACATGAGGTAGTTTTTTGTTTTCTTAAAACCTAAACCTGCTAATAAAAAAACTCCTGATCTATCTAGATCAGGAGGCACTATTACCGTAACATTTTCATTAAAAATTCAGCCATTTGTTGAGGGCTTTCTTTTTTTCCGCGAGAAACCCACATTTGACAGACTCCGAAGAAGGCATTGGTCAGATAGACAGAACTGTAGACTCTTTCAATATCTGTTAATGATTTATGACTATATCGCTCTTGCAAACTATCAACCAGAAGAATCTGTAATTTATGTCGTAAGAAGGTTTGGATTTCCTTGGTTCCATTCTCTGTCAGAAGAACCGCAAAGAGTGGCTCCTTGGTTAGAAATTCGAACACCTCTGTAATCGCTTGGCGCTTGTCGTCTTGGTGTTTATCAAAGATGTATTCAAGCTTGTGAAAGAGTGCTTGTTGGTAGCGCTCGATCATGTCGTACTTGTCTCGATAGTGGGTATAAAAGCTAGAGCGACTAATACCGGATTCTTGTGCTAACTCAACCGTTGTGATTTGGTCGAATGATTCCTTTTCGAGTAGTCGAACCATCGCCTCCTCGATATTTCGTTTTGTTTTTAATCGTTTATTGCTCTCAGTCATCTGTTAATCCTTTTTGCACAAAATTATACACAGTGTCTAAAAACAAAGATTTCCTACTTGTGAAAATTTTTAGAAACTGTATAATCTATTATATCAGAAATTTAGACAATGTGTATAAAAAGGAGACAAAAAATATGATGAAAGAATGGAAGGCTATTCTTAAAAAGCCAACATTTATCATTGTCATGATTGGAGTTGCTTTGATTCCAGCTCTTTATAATATTATTTTTCTATCTTCCATGTGGGATCCATATGGAAAGGTTTCGGATCTTCCTGTAGCGGTTGTCAATAAGGATCAATCTGCTACATATAATGGACAAAAAATGGAAATCGGAAAAGACATGGTGTCCAATTTGAAGGACAATGACTCACTTGATTTTCATTTTGTAGATGAGAAAGCTGCGAAAGATGGTCTCAAAAATGGCGATTATTATATGATTGTAACCCTGCCTGAGGATCTTTCAAAAAAAGCTAGCTCCATCTTAACCAATCATCCGGAACAGATGACCATTGATTACCAAACATCCAGTGGTCATAGTTTTATCGCAGGGAAAATGAGCGACACTGCGATGACAAAAATGAAGCAGTCAGTGGCTGAAAAAGTGACCAATACTTATACAACAGCTTTATTTTCTAAAATGGGATCGCTTAAAACTGGTATGGGGACAGCGGCAGATGGAAGTGCTAAATTAGCAGATGGTGCAAGTAAATTGGAAGATGGTGGTCAAACACTATCTACTAATTTGAATACATTGGCTCGTTCAAGCTTAGCATTTTCAGATGGTGCAACCACTCTCCGAACTGGTCTAGCAGCCTATACAGATGGTGTTGGTCAATTGGGAAATGGTCTCAATCAAATGGCTGGTCAACTTCCAAACTTGGTATCTGGAGTCAATCAATTAAATAATGGGTTTGGCACTTTTAATACAGGATTGATGGCTTACGCTACCGGAGTGGATCGATTAGGAAATGGTCTCAATCAAATGGCGAGTCAAACCCCTCAGTTGGCCTCAGGAGTTGGTCGATTAACCAGCGGTATGGGGACACTCAATGACGGTCTTGGGAATTATACCAATGGCGTGCGTCAATTGAATTCGGGTCTATCTAACTTTTCAAATGGTTTAGTGACCTATACAAATGGAGTCGCTACATTATCAGAGGGAGCGGGTCAATTAAGTAGTCAATCCACTACTCTTCGAAATGGAGTTTCTCAATTAGAATCAGGTATTCAAACATTATCAAGCCAGCTACAAGCTTCTACAAGCCAATCAGCTCAGATTGATCAATTGGCAGCTGGTTTGAACC
This sequence comes from Streptococcus parasanguinis, assembly GCF_001074805.1. Taxonomy (GTDB): domain Bacteria; phylum Bacillota; class Bacilli; order Lactobacillales; family Streptococcaceae; genus Streptococcus; species Streptococcus parasanguinis_A. Next base: position 32,404 of record NZ_JUPI01000131.1, read on the forward strand.
AATTAAATGCAGCGATTCAAAATGCTTCGGTAGATACCAGTCAACTTTCATCTGGCTTGACGAGTATTGCGAATTCAGCCCAAGCGATCCTTGCTTCAGCCCAAGCGGATCGTGCAAATGCCCTTGCAAGTGTGCAAGGGACAGCAGCTTATCAAGCAATGACAGCTGATCAACAAGCGGAAATCAGTGCGGCGATCTCATCGAGCCCAAGCTCGAGTGAAACAGCAGCTCAAGGGATCTTGACAACGATTCAAACGATCCAAAGTAGTTTGAATACAGGAAATAGCTTGACACAGCTGCAAACTGCAGCCAATCAAGTTTTACCAACAGCTTCTTCTACCTTGACAGACTTGTCAAGTGGCTTGTCTAAGATACAATCCGCAGTTAGTGGACAATTGTTGCCGGCTAGCCAAACCATCAGTCAAGGGATTGGCGCTTATACAGCTGGTGTTGATAAAATCGCTAGTGGGGCAACCCAACTTCAGACCAATAGTAGCACTTTAACGGATGGTGCTAGTCAGTTAGCAGCAGGGGTTGGCCAACTAGATAGTAAATCATCAGAATTACTTGCAGGAAGCAATCAATTAGCTTCTGGTCTAGGTGAGTTAAATGGTAAGATGCCTGCTTTGACATCAGGTATGAATCAACTGGCTTCAGGAGCAACCCAATTAACAGGTAAGTCTGGTGAATTGGTTGCTGGAGCTGGAAAATTAGCTGATGGTGTAGGGCAATTGAACAGCAAAACTCCAGAGTTGGCAGGTGGTGTCAACAAACTTGTCACAGGTGTCAACCAGTTGACAGAGAAATCAGGTCAATTGGTGACAGGGACTGATAAACTAGCTGACGGAGCAAATCAAATCTCAGATGGATCCAGCAAATTAGCAGCGGGTGGCCAAACATTGACAAACGGTTTGGGTGAATTAGCAACAGGAAGCCAAACCTTGAGTCAAGGTTTAAACGATGCTAAGGGACAACTGAATGCTGCTACAACCGAAAAAGAAAACGCAAAAACCTTAGCCAATCCTGTTACGACTTCTAAAACAGATCAAGATAATGTCCCTGTAAATGGGGTCGGAATGGCTCCTTATATGATCTCTGTAGCACTCTTTGTTTGTGCCTTGTCAACCAATATGATCTTTGCAAAATTGCCATCCGGTCGTCATCCTGAAAGTCGTTGGGCATGGTTTAAATCTCGCTTTGAGGTCAATGGAACCATTGCGGTGGTTGCAGGAATCTTGGTCTATGGTGCTGTTCACTTGATTGGTTTATCTGCCAATCATGAGATGGCTACCCTCTTCCTTTGTGTGATCGGTAGTGTGGCCTTCATGTCTATCGTGACCGCTTTAACAACATGGCAAAGAAAGGTCGGTGCTTTCCTTTCCTTGATCCTCTTGCTCTTGCAATTGGCTTCTAGTGCAGGAACTTATCCTCTTGCTTTGACAAATGGATTTTTCCAAGCCATTCATCCATTCTTGCCAATGAGCTATACCGTCTCTGGTCTTCGTCAAACGATTTCGATGACAGGAGAAATTGGAAATCAAGTGGTCTTCCTTCTGATGACTATTGTTCTTTTTGCAGGGCTAGGAATGTGGTTCTATAATCCAAAAAAATATGAAGAGGACTAATCTTCGGGAACTCCCAACAGAATGTGTTGGGAGTTTTTTGTTTCATGTGAAACAAAAATTCTCGCTTGTTTAAGCGAGAATAGTCATTATTTAAAGAAGACAACATCAGGATTTGGCGTAATATAGAGAAGTTGGTCGTTTTCAAAGACCAATTGGATGGTGTTGTTTTTATAGGTGTAAATGGTGTAGGCTACTCCAAATTTAGAAGCTTGTTTGAGATCAACTGCCCCCAATAAAAAGGCATGAGCTTGTTCTTCTGTAATTTTCCCCTTACGGTAGAGATTTTTAATATTTTCTAGTTCAATATTTTGAAAAGATTCGCTAATATAAGCAGGGTCTGTTAGTTGTTTCTCTGGATTTCCAAGGATTTTTTGGACAAGGGCAGTGGTATACCCTTCATAATCCGGCGTTTGTACAAAAATATTGTCGTCATTTCTAGAGTAGGCTACTTTTAAGTTCCCTGTTGCATAAATTTTATCCTTGGGTGCTTCTTGGGCATTTCTAGGGAGCCCTTCGGTTGTGATGATGTCAGAAGTGGTTTCCGTAGTAGTTGAGGGAGAGCTAGAGGAATTACCTGTGCTAGTTGAGCTAGTTGAACGACTCGAGCTACTTTTTTTAGTGGTTTTCTTTTTTGAGCTGGTAGTAGTAGGCTCTTGTTTAAAATTGATCTTAAGGTCCGGCACACAGGCTGATAGAAAAAGAAGAGATAGCAAGAGTGTGAAGAAAAGAGGTAGTGTCTGTTTTTTCATCATGTTCCTTTCAACAAGTTGATTGATTTTCTATTCTATCATAAAAAGAGTAACAAAAAAAGGTCAGGAAGAAATCCTGCCTTTATTTGTTATTATGGATGTCCGCCTCCAGGTCCACCACCTTGAGGCCCGCCACCGCCGGGAGCACCACCGCCTCCAGGCATGGAATTGACAATTTCTGTTTGTTTTTCACCATTGATATAGATATCTCCACCGGTGTAGGTAGCAGTACCATCAAAGTCGAATCCAGATTGACCTGTTAATTTAATGGTTCCTCCGGTAACGGTGATGTTTCCATTCGAATCGATTGGATCGGTATCCCCTTGGCCAACTTCAACGTTGAGGGTTCCACCATTCATGGTGAAGAAAATTTCATCTTGGTTGGCATTGGCATTAGCCGCATTGACCCCGTCATCGGTTGCATAGATGGTGATATCTCCACCGTTAATGGTGATCGATTTTCCTTCGAGACCTTCGACAGACTCTGTTACCTCATAGGTTCCGCTATCGATGATCAGATCACCAGAAGCATGGATTCCGTCGTCTCCTGCAGTGATGGTCATTTTGTTGTCTGAAAGATACATGGTTCCAACCGAAGTATCTTCATCATTATCCACCTTGACTGCATCTTCATCTGCATCGATGGTCATGGTCGTGCCAGTGATATTGAGTTCATCATTGACGTTGAAGGCATCTCCTACAGCCGTGATCTTATAGGTTCCACCTGTGATATGGAGAGTGTCATTGGCCTTGATACCATTGTTCTTCTTGGCGTCAATGTTGAGTGTACCTGAACCATTGATGGTGAGGTCGCCTTTAGAGAAGATGACCGCATCGGCATCTTCATCATTGTTTGAACTTGAATCAGACAAGGTATTGGTCGTGCCGTCTGCTAGGGTAAGGTAGACATGACCTGCTTTCGTAGCAGAAATTGGCGCGTTGGTGTTGGTCATGGTAACGCCTTTCAAGACGATATGAACATCATCTGAGTCACCTGCTTCGACCTTGATTTGAACCCCATCGGATTCACCAGAGATGACATAGGTTCCGGCCTTTGAGATGGTCACAGTTGATCCAGAAACGGCTACGCCGTCACCTGATACATTTGCAGACGAACCAGACAGTTTTACAGTAGAGGCTTTGCTTTCATCATAAGAGCTGTCCTTGTCCTTATCTGTAAAATAGTTGGAATTGTTTGTTTTATTTTTTGAAGTAGAGGTAGTGGTTGTTTGTGCAGTATTGCTTTTTGTAGCTGATTGTGATGACGCCTGGGTACAAGCTGTCAGTAAGGTGAGGGTTGCGGCCCCCGTTAATAAAAATTTCCATTTGTTTGATTTCATGAGCTTTTCCTCTCGTTCAATTGATATGCTCCTAGTCTAAAGTTGCTAGCTGAAAGTTTCCTAAAGTTTTTCTGAAAGGAACCTTAACTTTAGTTTTCTTTAAGTTTGGCTTAATGACCAGTTAAGAAAGTCCCATTAAACTAGAAAGCACGTAAGTCGTATTCATACTTACTGAAGGTTAGAAACAATAGATCCCTCTTAAAGGAGAAGAAACATGAAAAAAACAATTGAGACAAGTTTCAAACGAATCGAAACAAAATATATCGTCGCAAAAGATGACGTGAAGGACTTGATCAAAGACTTAAAAGAATACGTCGTAGAAGATGATTACCCAACCTCAACCATTTCAAACATTTATTTTGATACGGAAAATTTTGATGTCATTCAAGATGCTCTTGCAAAACAACACCGCCGTGAAAAAATTCGGATGCGGACTTATATAGAAAAACCTCAAGCAGACAGCCCAGTGTTTCTAGAGGTGAAGTCAAAAGATGAAGAAGGAATTGGCCATAAATTCCGCCTAGTCGCTACTTCGCAAGCCATTATCAACTTGATGACAGATGGGACAGTAGATCATCAGATACAAGATCCAGACTTAGTGCAAGAGATTCGGAGATTGCGCAAACGTTATGGTCATCGATTGGAACCACGGATGTTCATTTATTATGATCGTTTGTCTCTCAAAGAAAAGAAATCCATTCAGGGTTATCCTTATCAGAAGATTCGCGTGACAATCGATCAAAACTTAGTCTTTCGAGACCAGGCTGTTAGCCTTTTTGGTGGGAAGAAAGGAGAACCTCTACTAGAGGATGACTTCGTGATCATGGAAATTAAGGCTCCTGGCCAAGAACCTAAATGGCTAAAGGATATTTTAGAGAAGTATGGTTTGGTGAAACAGAAATTTTCAAAATATAGCTGTGCTTATCATAAATCACAAGGCTTGGATTATGCCCCAAGACCAGTTCAAGAAACGGTAGGTGCTGCCTATGTCTAATCTATTTGATTCTATTTTTAATAATGCCACAGCAGCGGTGGATCCCTTGCGCTTACTGCTGGCCCTTTTGGTCAGCCTCTTTCTAGGGCTGGCCCTATCTTGGACCTATAAATACCGAACACTTTACACTCGAGAGTTTGTCATTAGTTTGACCTTGCTTCCTTGTATGATGACCTTAGTGATCTTTTTGGTCAATGGAAGTTTGGGAACCTCGATTGCAGTGGCAGGGACCTTTAGTTTGATCCGTTTTCGTTCGGCTACGAGTGGTTCGAGAGAGTTGATTGCGATTTTTCTAGCCATGATTATAGGACTAGCAGCAGGATCGGGCTATCTTTTATTGGCCATTTTATCAACCCTTTCTTTACTAGGGGTGTGGCTGGTATTAGAGAACAAACAGAGTAAGGCAGACCATCAACGGCGCCGCCATTTGACTATTACCGTCTCAGAACAAGATTCTGTTGCAGAACAAATCAGCCAGTTGTTAGATAAAAGTTGTTCAGAAATTGACTTTATTTCTGTCACAACGGCCCAAGCTGGAGAACAACTGACCTTGAACTATGAGGTAAATATGGAATCGAACATCGATGATTTTGCCCTTGCCAATCTATTGATTAGCAAGATTGAAAATTGTGATGTAGCTCTGACAAAGAAAGCGAAGAAAAGAAAGAATCTATAACGGCTATCCTACTTTAGGATAGTTTTTTAGGGGTTTAAGAACTTTTTAAGAAAAAGTGGTATACTGTTTCTAAAAAATGGAAGGAATCCTTTATGAAAAAGACTGCTATTTTTGAAGATGTCGTCTCTATTATGACCCATGATTCATCTACCAGCAAGGATCGAAAAGGATGCGATCCAGAGCCTTTTCGAGAAAACATTACAGATGAGATGACAGATGATGCCTTTCTCTATCAAGTTAAGGCTTACCTAGCTAGTTTTGGGGTGATCGGGCATGTTTCCTTTCGAGATAAAAAGGCCAGTCAAAAAGGGTTCCTTTTGAGAATAAATGGACAGAAACTGTATGTTGAGGAAGCTAATGAAGATACGGGTCTTCAAGTAGGAGATCAGATCCTAGCTCTGGATGGAAGAGACTTGGATCAGATAGCTTCTCTTCATAAAGCCTATTTTATCAGCAAGACCCCAGAAAGACATTATAGAGAATGGGCAGATTTGGTCTCTCAGTCAACGAGTGTCACCCTGCTTCGAGAAGGGATAGAAAAGACCATTAAAGTAGTACCCAGTCGAGAACCGATCCAGGATCATATCTTTTGGAAACGATTAGACGATGAGATTCTTTATCTTCGTCTGGATAACTTTATGGATGAGAGAGCTATTAGTCGGGTATATCAAGAGTGTTTACCTATGATGACGGAAGTCAAGTTTCTTATCATTGATGTCCGACAGAACGGCGGAGGGACAGATTCTTTATATTTCTCTCTATTACATCTAGGTTTAGAGAAGGATCAGGGCTATGAAGGCATTGATTGGGATGATGATGGCATGGAAATTCTCTACACGGAGCGTAATGTTGATCTGCGCTTGAAAGACTTTGAGGACTGGATGCAACAGGAAGAAATTAGTCCTGAAACAGCTAAACTGCTTGAAGATATGAAAGAGGATTTGCTTCGCCATCGGGGAAAAGGTTATGTAGCATATAAGGGAGAAAGCGAGGAATTTTTCCCAGAGGTCAGAGGAAGTCTCTATCCTGAACAGATCTTTATCTTATCAGATATTTATTGTGCTTCATCTGGGGATAACTTTGTTCAGATGATGAAGCAGTTTAAGAAGGTAACGGTGGTGGGTCGACCAACTCTTGGGATTCTAGACTACTCTAATTGTTGTACAGTTGATTATGGCAATTTTTGTTTAATGTTTCCCACCTCTCGCTGTTTAAGCGTGGATCAAGGGAAAGGGATGACGGATCAGGGTGTTCTACCCGATATAGAGATTCCTTGGACACCTAGCCATTTCGAGAGAGATGTGGATCTGGACAAGTGTCTGGAGTTGATTCGTCAGGGGACTGTGAAATAGAATAGGATTTCAACCAGAAAACTGATTAAAGAAAAATGCTTTCGTTAAACGACTTGAATGATCTGAAATGATAACGTTTTCTACGACATTCTCACTATGTTTAAAATTGCTTACTTGGTATAAAAAATGGTAAAATAGTGAATAACAATCAAAATGAAGAGTGAAACTTATGAAACATAAAACACTTTATAAATTTATCGGGCAGACGGTCTTGTATTTCGCCATTTTTCTAGCCCTACTTTATTTCTTTAGTTACCTTGGTCAAGGTCAGGGTGGCTTTATCTACAACGAATTTTAGAAAAGGAGACTCCTAGCCGTGTCAAACCAACCAATTACTGATATGATCGAGACAATTGAACGTTATGCGCAACTACAACCAGACTATCCTGTCTACAATGTCCTTGGTGAGGAGCATACCTATGGCCAATTGAAGGCTGATTCAGATAGCTTGGCTGCCCACATCGACCAAATGGGACTTCCTGAAAAGTCACCTGTAGTGGTCTTTGGTGGTCAAGAATATGAAATGTTAGCAACCTTTGTGGCCTTGACCAAATCTGGCCATGCCTACATTCCGATTGATAGCCACTCTGCCTTGGAGCGCGTGTCTGCCATTGTTGAAGTAGCAGAGCCAAGCTTGATTATTGCCATCAATGAATTTCCATTGGAAAACCCAGCTGCTCCAATCATGTCCTTGGAGCAAGTGCGTGAAGCTTATGCGGCTCAGCATGCCTATGACTTGAAACATCCGGTCAAAGGGGATGATAACTACTACATCATCTTTACCTCAGGGACAACCGGGAAACCAAAAGGGGTGCAAATTTCGCACGATAACTTGCTCAGTTTTACCAACTGGATGATTACGGACAAGGAATTTGCAACGCCAGAGCGTCCGCAAATGTTGGCGCAACCGCCCTATTCTTTTGACTTGTCTGTCATGTACTGGGCACCGACCTTAGCTCTTGGAGGAACCCTTTTTGCCCTTCCATCAGCTATCACTCAAGACTTCAAACAACTCTTTGCGACGATCTTTTCTCTTCCGATTGCGATCTGGACTTCAACACCATCTTTTGCAGATATGGCCATGTTGTCTGAGGATTTCAATGCTGAAAAAATGCCAGGGATCACCCATTTCTACTTTGATGGGGAAGAGTTGACAGTCAAGACTGCTCAGAAATTGCGCGAGCGTTTCCCAAATGCACGCATCATCAATGCCTACGGCCCAACGGAAGCAACTGTAGCTCTTTCGGCTGTAGCCGTAACAGATGAGATGTTAGCTACTTTGAAACGTCTGCCAATTGGTTACACCAAAGAAGATTCTCCAACCTTCATCATTGATGAGGCAGGTAACAAATTGCCGAATGGTGAGCAAGGTGAGATCATCGTATCAGGCCCAGCTGTTTCAAAAGGTTATATGAATAATCCAGAGAAAACAGCAGAAGCCTTCTTCGAATTTGAAGGTCTTCCAGCCTACCATACGGGAGATGTCGGAACCATGACGGATGAAGGCCTTCTTCTCTATGGTGGTCGGATGGACTTCCAAATCAAGTTTAACGGTTATCGTATCGAGCTAGAGGATGTCTCTCAAAACTTGAACAAATCGAAGTATATTGACTCAGCAGTCGCAGTACCGCGTTATAATAAGGATCACAAGGTCCAAAATCTCTTGGCCTATGTCATCTTAAAAGAGGGCGTCAAAGAACAATTTGAGCGCGAAATTGATATCACAAAAGCCATCAAGGAAGATTTAGAAAACATCATGATGTCTTATATGATGCCTTCAAAATTCCTCTATCGTGATAGCCTGCCATTAACACCAAACGGGAAAATCGACATCAAAGGGTTGATTAGCGAGGTTAATAACCGATGATCGAGTTTTTGAAACAGCTCCCTCATTTAGAACACTATGGAACACCGATCTATTTTGTCTACCTCATTCTAGCTTTTTTGCCGATCTTTGTGGGCCTCTTTTTCAAAAAGAGATTTCCGGTCTATGAAGGACTGGTGAGTCTGATCTTTATCATTTTGATGCTGACAGGTTCGAATCTCAAGCAAATTTATGCCCTGCTCTTTTACGTAGTCTGGCAAATCTTGATTGTGTATTCCTACAAAATCTATCGTCAGAAAGCGGACAACAAGTGGATTTTCTATCTTCATTCCTTCTTGTCTGTCTTGCCCCTGATCTTTGTTAAGGTGGAGCCAGCGATCAAGAATGGGCACCAATCCTTGTTTGGATTTTTAGGGATTTCGTATTTAACCTTCCGAGCTGTCGGAATGATCATCGAAATGCGAGATGGTGTCTTGAAAGAATTCACACTCTGGGAATTCTTACGCTTTATGCTCTTTATGCCGACCTTCTCAAGTGGACCGATTGATCGTTTCAAGCGTTTTAATGAGGATTATAACGCTATTCCTGAGCGTGAAGAATTATTGGATATGTTGGAGCAAGCTGTTAAGTATATCATGTATGGCTTCCTTTATAAATTTATCCTAGCTCATATTTTTGGCCACTTATTGTTAGGACATGTGCAGACCTATGCTTTGTCTCAAGGTGGATTCTTCAATATCGGAACGCTGGGAGTCATGTATGTTTATGGCTTTGACCTCTTCTTTGACTTTGCGGGCTATTCGATGTTTGCTTTAGCAGCTTCCAATCTGATGGGAATTAAAAGTCCCATCAACTTTGATCGTCCCTTTAAATCACGTGACTTAAAGGAATTCTGGAATCGTTGGCATATGAGTTTATCTTTCTGGTTCCGTGATTTTGTCTTTATGCGTCTCGTGATGGTATTGATGCGCAATAAAGTATTCAAGAGCCGGATTACCACCTCAAATGTTGCCTACATTATCAATATGTTGGTCATGGGCTTCTGGCACGGGGTGACTTGGTACTACATCGCTTATGGGCTCTTCCATGGGCTTGGACTGGTCATCAATGATGCTTGGATTCGTAAGAAAAAGACCATCAATAAAGAAAGAAAAGCAAAAGGATTGGATCCTATACCGGACAATCGTTGGACCAAAGCTTTAGGGATCTTTATCACCTTTAACACAGTGATGTTGTCCTTCCTGATTTTCTCAGGATTCTTGGATCAACAATGGTTTCCAAAATTGAAATAAAAGGAGAATAGAAAAATGGATGTAAAATCTCAAGTAATTGAAATTATTGACGAATTGTTTATGGAAGATGTCTCAGACATGATGGATGAGGATCTCTTTGATGCGGGTGTCCTTGATAGTATGGGGACAGTCGAATTGATTGTGGAACTGGAAAATCGCTTTGGCATCCGTGTTCCTGTATCTGAATTTGGACGCGATGATTGGAATACTGCTAACAAGATCGTAGAAGGTGTAACGGAGCTTCAGAATGCTTAAGCGTTTGTGGCTGATTTTAGGGCCCGTATTTTGCGCGCTCCTCATGGTAACAGCTTTATTATTCTTTTATCCAATCAATCATAAGCACAACTATACTGAAGAGAAAAAAGCTGCGGTTAGTCTGAATGCAGAAGGATTCAAGAGTCGTACAAAGAAACAAGAAGCACTTTCTGATCCACAGCATCGCTTTGTCCCTTATTTCGGCTCCAGTGAATGGTTGCGTTTTGATGTGGTGCATCCAGCAGTTTTGGCTGAGAAATATGACCGCAATTATAGACCCTACTTTTTAGGAGAACGTGGTGCGGCTTCTTTGAACCAGTATTTTGGGATGCAACAGATTTTGCCAGAACTCAAGGACAATACAGCTGTTTATGTAGTTTCTCCGCAATGGTTTACCAAAAAGGGATACGATTCCTCTGCTTTTCAACAATTCTTTAATAGCGATCAGTTGAATAGCTTTATTGCCAATCACCAACAGGATGCTGCATCCCAGTATGCTGCAAAGCGTCTGTTACAACAGTATCCAAATGTCGCCTTTCAAAGTGTTGTAACGAAAATTTCTCAAGGAAAGAAAATTTCCAGATTTGATCAGTCTTTGAACCAGTTTGTTTCCCACCTTGTCCAACGCGAAGATGCTTTGTTTAGTAATCTTGCAACGCGTACAAACGGGAATTACGATAAGAAGGTCAAAAAACGTCTACAAGATTTACCAGATCAATTCTCATATGAGAAATTGGAAGAAATTGCAACGGCTGAAGCAAAAGTCAAAACCAATAACAACGACCTTGGAATCAGCAATCATTTTTACAATACTCGTTTAAAAATGAAGTTGAAGAAACTAAAAGGTTTCCAAAAAAACGAATCCTATGTTCAATCTCCTGAGTACAATGACTTGCAGTTGGTTCTAGACCAGTTTGCTAAATCTCGGACCAATGTTATCTTTGTCATTCCTCCAGTTAATGCCAAATGGATGAAATACACAGGCTTGAGCCAAGAAAAGTATGAACAGGCTGTTCAAAAGATTCGTTACCAATTGGAAAGCCAAGGATTCACCAATATTGCAGACTTTTCTAAAGATGGTGATCAGCCCTACTTTATGGAAGATACGATTCATATGGGATGGAATGGTTGGCTAGCCTTTGATAAAGCGGTCAATCCCTTTGTCACAAAGGCTGAAAAAGCACCAACTTACCATCTAAATGACCGCTTCTTCAGCAAAGACTGGGCCCAATATAAAGGGACACCAGACGAATTTAAATAATGCTTGATCAAAGGGGGCAGGATCAAATCCTGGCTCCTTGATTTGTGAGGAAAGTGACGAGAAAGTCACAAATAAGCAAGAGAGTTATCCACAGGCTGTGGGAAACTTGCTTGTAAATGGATGAAAGCAAGTCCTGATGCTGACGACGCTTCCTCTTTTGAGGGGGCAAAAGGTGAAAGTTATCCACATTTTTGTGGATAAGTGATAAAAAACAGTGGATAAGTCAGCTGGTTTGTGAAAAGGAGAATAGTGTGAAAAAAATTTGGTTTTACGCAATCGTTCAGGGAATTGTGATCTTTTTTATTGTGGGTGGCATGACCTATGTGCTTAGGGGAGATTTCTTTTTCCGCTACCTATCCCCTATTTTTGGACTAGCAGCAGCTGTCTTGCGATTTGGGACTGCGACTTTAATGAAGGTGCTAGCACCCACTCTCTATGATGATCCCAAAAAGAAAGAAGAGAGCCACGATAACTAAAGAAGTTGCTGACTGAAAAAGTTGAGCTAAAGGCCACTTTCTGCTGGTCTTTATGGTAAAATAGAAGGAAGAATATTAGTTTGGAGATTAATTAGAAATGAAACGTTCAATGTATGCTGGACGTGTTCGTGAAGAACACATTGGAACTCGTATTACCTTGAAAGGATGGGTTAGCCGTCGTCGTGACTTGGGTGGTTTGATCTTTATCGATCTACGCGATCGCGAAGGAATCATGCAATTGGTGATCAATCCAGAAACAGTTAGTGCAGAAGTGATGGCTACAGCTGAAAGCATCCGTAGTGAATATGTTGTAGAAGTGACAGGCCTTGTAGAAGCTCGTGAACAAGCCAATCCAAACTTGCCTACAGGAGCAGTAGAACTCAAGGTAGAAGCTATTACGGTTCTCAATACTGCCAAAACAACACCATTTGAAATCAAGGACGGAATTGAAGCCAATGATGATACCCGTCTTCGTTACCGTTACTTAGACCTTCGTCGTCCTGAGATGTTGGAAAACCTCAAACTCCGTGCAAAAGTAACCCATTCAATTCGCAATTACTTAGATGAATTAGAATTTATTGATGTGGAAACACCGTTTCTTTCTAAGTCAACTCCAGAAGGAGCACGTGACTACTTGGTTCCTTCCCGTGTCAATAAGGGTCATTTCTATGCCCTTCCACAAAGTCCTCAGATTACAAAACAATTGTTAATGAATGCTGGATTTGATCGCTATTATCAAATCGTGAAGTGTTTCCGTGATGAGGATTTACGGGGAGACCGTCAACCTGAGTTTACACAGGTCGACTTGGAAACCTCTTTCTTGAGTGATCAAGAAATCCAGGATATCACAGAAGGCTTGATTGCACGTGTCATGAAAGAAACCAAGGGAATTGAAGTAACACTCCCATTCCCACGGATGAATTATGATGATGCTATGGCCTTGTATGGTTCAGATAAACCAGATACACGTTTTGAAATGTTGCTACAAGACTTGACAGAGCTTGTCAAGGGTGTAGACTTCAAAGTCTTCTCAGAAGCTCCAGCAGTTAAGGCGATTGTTGTCAAAGGTGCAGCGGATCATTACTCTCGTAAAGATATCGATAAATTGACGGAAGTTGCGAAGCAATACGGTGCAAAAGGTCTTGCTTGGGTGAAATATGCTGAAGGTGCTTTGAACGGTCCTGTTGCGAAGTTCTTGACAGACTTGACAAGTGACTTGACAGCTGCTTTACAGTTAGAAGACAAAGATCTAGTTCTCTTTGTAGCAGATACTCTTGAAGTAGCCAATGCAACGCTTGGTGCTTTGCGTGTTCGTCTTGCGAAAGAGCTTGACTTGATTGACAACAATCAATACAACTTCCTTTGGGTAGTGGATTGGCCAATGTTTGAATGGTCTGAAGAAGAAGGCCGTTATATGTCTGCTCACCATCCATTTACACTCCCACAAGCTGAAACAGAGCATGAATTGGAAGGAGATCTTTCAAAAGTTCGAGCAATTGCCTATGATATCGTCTTAAATGGCTATGAATTAGGTGGAGGAAGCCTACGGATTAATCATAAAGATTTACAAGAACGGATGTTTAAGGCACTTGGATTTACAAAAGAAGCTGCCAATGAACAATTTGGTTTCTTGTTAGAAGCAATGGATTATGGTTTCCCACCACATGGAGGATTGGCGATTGGATTAGACCGCTTCGTGATGCTTCTTGCAGGGGAAGATAATATTCGGGAAGTCATTGCCTTTCCTAAGAATAACAAGGCGACAGATCCAATGACACAAGCTCCTTCTGTCGTTTCTGAAAAGCAATTGGATGAGTTAAATCTTCAAGTAGAAGTAGCAGAGCAAGAATAGGACAAGAGAGAAAAGGGAAAGTCTAGGAATCAGTTGCTCTAAAATTTTCCTTTTCTTCTAATCGATGGATTGAAAATGAAAAAAACTCGCTTTCATAAGCTATTTCGCTATCATGTGCGACGACTAGCTTATAACATTAAATTATTGCGCGTGCTGAAGAGCATCTCCCGTGAGAAATACGATGAAAAAGTGTCAGCTTCCTTGCTGTATGGTTTTCTATCAGCGATTGCCGTCAACTTCTTCTTTCAACCAGGACATGTATACTCCAGCGGTGCAACAGGGCTAGCTCAGATTTTATCTGTTCTGAGCCAACGCTTTATTGGCTTTACGATTCCCGTTTCCTTGACCTTTTATGCCATCAATATCCCTTTGATGATTGTGGCTTGGTATCAAATTGGCCATAAATTTACCATCTTTACCTTTATTACGGTTTCGATGAGTTCCCTCTTTATTCAGTTCGTGCCAGTGATTACGTTGACCAACGATCCGATCATGAATGCCCTATTTGGTGGGGTTGTCATGGGAACAGGGATTGGTTTTGCTCTTCGGAACAACATTTCCAGTGGGGGAACGGATATTGTCAGTTTGACGATTCGAAAACGGACAGGAAAGAATGTCGGCAGTATCTCCTTTTTGGTCAATGGGACCATTATGTTGATCGCTGGTCTGACCTTTGGTTGGAAGTATGCTCTTTACTCTATGATTACCATCTTCGTATCGAGTCGAGTAACGGATGCTGTCTTTACCAAGCAAAAACGGATGCAGGCAATGATCGTAACGAGCCAGCCGGATGCCATTATTGAAAAGATTCATAAAAAATTGCATCGTGGAGCAACCATTATCCACAATGCAGAAGGAACCTATAACCATCAGGAAAAAGCGGTTCTGCTGACAGTTATTACGCGTGCAGAGTTTAATGAATTCAAATATATTATGAAAAAAGCTGATCCTCAGGCTTTTATCACCATTTCAGAAAACGTTCATATCATTGGACGCTTTGTAGAAACAGAAGAATAAAAATAAGGTCACCACATTGTGGTGACCTTTATTTTGTTGATTCAGTTTCGTGGAGAAGGAGCCAACTATGGGCAGGAATAGAAAGTTCCTTTCCTTTAGGAATAGGCGCTTGGAGGTTGGCATGAGGATAGGCAAATAACAGCTGGCTATCGCTCGGATGTTGATAGGTCTTTTCTTGATCACCGATATTGACGAGAATCGTTATTTTTTCACGATCTTTCTCAATCGTGTAGATCAAATGATGATCAGACAACCATTTGACATCACAGTAGTCGCGAATCTCTTGCCCTTTTTTCAAACGAAGGAGTGGCTGTGATTTCCGATAAGCAATCAATTCTTCAAGAAAAGCAATTTCTTCTTGGCATTTTGAAAGGGATGTCCAGTCCAATTGGTTGAGACTATCTGGCAAGTTATAGGTGTTGTCTTCGAGCCCTTTTGTGCGGTAAAATTCTTGACCAGCATGGATAAAAGGTACACCTTGGGATAATAATACCAAATGAAGAGCGAGACGTGAGAGAGCTTTTCGCTCCTCTAGACGAATCTCTTCTTTTTCAAGTTGGAAATAATCAAAAACAGTTGCATTGTCATGGCATTCGACGTACTGAATGGCTTGTTGAGGTTGGATGAAATGAGCAGGTCCTACTTTCCCGACATTTGCTGTTAGGATATTAGAAAAATCATTGGCTGGATGTTGACTATCACGACGGTGATCGGCTAAGAGTGTTCTCTTGACCGTATCCCGGAAATTATCACTGAAAAAGCCAAAATCTGGTAATCGTTTTGAGTTGTACTGGTGAGCGAGCTGGTCTTCAGAGAGGCCTGTATCCATCTTCCACCCTTCGCCATAGAGATAGACTTTAGGATAGATTTCACGGAGCTCCTCTGCAATCTCTGTCATGGTTTGAATGTCTAAGATTCCCATCAAGTCAAAGCGAAAACCATCAAAGCCGTAGAGGGAAACCCATTGCTTGAGGGATTGCTTGATATAGTGTCTTACCATGGAACGTTCACTTGCGACATCATTCCCACAGAAGGTTCCATTGGTCCGCTCTCCTTCTGCATTATAGCGGTAGAAATAACCGGGTACGATTTGTTCAAATGCATACTCATCGGCCTGGTAGACGTGATTGTAGACCACATCCATGATAACACTAAGATTAGATTGGTGATAGGTTGCAATAGCATCTTGGAGTTCCCAAATCCGTGCATAAGGATCGTTGGGGTCACTGGCATAACTACCTTCTGGAACATTGTATTGGACAGGATCATAACCCCAGTTGTAGGCTTTCCATTGATTCTCTTCATCAACACTACCGAAATCATAGACAGGAAGTAACTGTACATGGGTAATGCCAAGTTTTTGAAGGTAATCAAATCCAAGGATCTGACCATTGAGTTGAGGCGATTCTGTCAACCCTTTAAACTTACCAGGGTGTTTAAAGCCGGCCTCTTTTTGGACAGAGAAGTCCCGAACGCTCATCTCGTAGATGATTGCTTCTGTCGGGTCTAATTGACGAGCAGCACGTGTGATAGGACGTGTAATCTTCTTCCGGTCGATGACCAAGCTGTCTCCAGAGTTGGCCAAAGAGGATAGAGCATAGGGATCGTGAATCCGACGTTCTAGGCCATTGACACGAAATTCATAGTGGTAGGCAGCTCCTTCCCAATCCCCTTTGAGCAAGAGTTTCCAGACACCGTTTTCTGTACGTGTCATCGGATAGATCTGATCTTCGATATGGAGACTCACATCTTGCGAAATCGGTGCCCAGAATTTAAATTGCGTCTGATTTGGTGTGTAAAAACTTCCTAAATCTTCTCCACTATAGGTGAAGGTTTGATCGAAAATGGGTTTGCGAACGATGTTTCGATAGTGGAGTATAGAAGAATTTCCAGTAGCATCGTAGATGGTGTACTCTTCTCCGAGTTCAAGTGGAATAGGGCTTAAGAAATAGTCTCCTGTGTCAGTCGCTGCACTTGACGTTTTGACAGGGATTAAGGCAAGATAACCTTGGTTCGTTTTCAAATAAAAAGGAAGGATATGCTCCTCTCCCTTTTGGATACGAATGAGGTCTTGGTCATCTAAATAAGCAGTAAATGTAGACATAAAGACTCCTAGAGTTTCGTAATGGTATGGTCAATCAATTGACGGTAGCAGACGGTTTTTCCTTCTTTGTGATCCTTGATAATTTGTAGAATTGTCCGAACAGACTCACGTCCGAGTTCCACTGCATTGATGTCAATATAGGCTTCAATATCGAGTCGTGGCTTAATCGAATCAAAGGAAATAATCGGGATTGTCAGCTGGTGTTCTAATAGGTATTGGCGCACCCCTTCAGCAACGAGAATATCGGTTGTCATGATGGCATCTAACTCTGCTAGGGGAAGGCTCTCCATCATTTGATAAGAATTGTCTTCCAACATAAAACCAAATGAGAAATGAACCAGTTTTTCATCGAGAGGAATCCCTGCTTTTTGGAGGGCTTCTTTATAACCTTCGTAGCGGTCTTGAGATACGAACAGTTCTTTGTTTCCCCCGATAAAAGCAATTTTTCGGTAGTTTTGTTGAATGAAATAATCCGTCGCATCAAATGCAGCCTTGATATTATCATTATCCACTAGCGATACAAAAGGTGAAGCTGCCTTTCCGAGAATGAGGAAGGGGAACTTGTCTTTGATCGCAAATTCAACGAGGGGATCATTCGGGTTGGAATAAAGGAAAATCAAACCATCTACACGATTTCCGTAGATGAGTTGTTTGAGGTTGTCGAGCCGCCGTTCTTCATTTTGCCCCGTACAGATTTGGATGGCATAATCATTGTCTGACGCGATCTGGGTAATCCCTCTTAAAACAGTTGGGAAGAAAGGATTCTGGTAGAAGACGTCACTGTCGATTGGTAGGACCAAAGCAATGACTTGACTAGATTGGCTGACAAGGCTGCGAGCATTAAGATTGGGATGGTAGTCCAATTCGACCATGGCCTCACGGACACGTTTTTTTGTTTCATCACTAATCGTGGATTTGTTTTGGATGACGCGCGTGACAGTTGAAGGCGCGACGCCAGCGAGTTTCGCCACATCTTTGATGGTAACACGCATGAGAAAACCTCCTAGCGGTGATAGTCTGGATCACGGAAGTGGGTCTTATAAAATACCATAGCAAGATAGAGTACAAATAAGACATTTTGGATCATGATCGTCGTAGTAAATACTTGATGGAATAGTAAACTGATGAAGACACTCAGTAAAATAGGGAGTCCCAAGCAATTCAGAATACAATTGAAACATTCCTTGAAAGTTTGTAGTGAAAAGAGTCGAGATTTTCGTGTCAAGTAGAGGAAGAAAGATGCCCCTAGGATGAGAATCAAATAATTGACTGTCGATAAGAAGCCAGAGAAAATCACGAGAAAGAGACTGACAGGGAGTCGATTGTCGCGAAACCAATCGCTAGAGATAGCTTGAGTGAAGCTTTTTTTATCCCGAAGGCTCTCTTGATTAATAGCCTGGTATGAGACTGTAGCGAGTTCTTTATTCTCTTTTGAGATAATCAATTGTTTGCGATCAAAATGGAGTGTTAACTCCTTGCCTTCACTAGCCTTTGCCTCTTGGCCTAAGATAACCTGTCCTTTTGAAGTCTTGTGTACAGGGTTAGTCCCTGTATAGGTGAGCTCTTGGTCTTTGATCACGACGTGTTCTTGGATATCTTTCATAACGTCTGTTGATAAAGGATCAAACACATCGCTGACAAAGGTTGTCAAAGGATAGGTTTTGAGTTGAGCATTTTGCAGAGCCACAGGTAATAGTGTGATAGAGATTAGAAAGAAAGAAGTAAAAATCATTTGGAACCAGCTCAGTTTTTTGCGGTTTGCAAAAGAAGAGCGGAAATTGAAGATACTTGCGAAATAATTAAAAGGATAGGGCATAAGATGACCTTTCTAAACATAAGAGTATCAGAAATGCAAAGAGAAATCTCTTTGCATTGATTTTATTCTTAACGAAGGGTAGTAAAGCATCCACCATACTACCCTTAACTTAAAAATAAAATGTGCTTGAAATAAGATTCTATTTTATCCTTTATCTCCACCAGCTGTCAAGCCTGAAACAAAGTTCTTTTGTAGGAAGAAGAATAAGATACAGATTGGAACCGCGATCAAAATAGCACCGGCTGCAAAGAAGGCGATTTTTTGATTTTTTTGGTCACTGATAAAGGTTTGAAGACCAACGGCTACCGTATAGTTCACTTCGTCACGAAGCAAGAATTTAGACAAGATATAGTCTCCGAAAGGCCCCATGAAAGCCCAAAGTGCTTGAACGGCAATCATTGGACGAACAAGAGGAAGGACGATTTGCCAGAAGCGACGGAAGTGTCCAGCTCCATCCAATTTCGCAGATTCATCGAGAGAAATTGGAACAGTATCGAAGTATCCCTTCATCAACCAGGCATTCATTGGAATACCACCACCAACATAAAGGAAGATCAAGAACCAAGGTTGGTTCAAGGCATTCAGCATCAAAGCCATAACGAAGAAGGCTGTGAGGGCTGCCATGGTTGGGACCATTTGAATAATCAAGAAGAAGACCAAACTTTGTTTACGCGCCAAGAAATTGTAACGGCTGTATGCGTAACCTGCGAAGGTAACGATACTTGTTTGTACAATCATGGTGATAATGGCGATAACCAAGGTGTTCATATACCAAGTGCCATAATGAGTTTCAGAGAAAAGTTTTGAGAAGTTATCAAAACTAAGATTGCCACTAAAATCAAGTGTAAAGGCACTGACATTCCCTGATTTGAAGGCTGATAGAACCGTAATCAACAATGGATAAATGATAACGATTGAAAGAACCACCATGTACAGGTAAGTCAAGAAATGATTGAGGCGGCGTTTAAATTGAACTGAATTTTTCATTTTATACATCCTCCATATCAAATGCATGTAGTTTCTTGAAGGCAATCATAGAGATTGAGATCACAATCACAGAGATAATCAAGGTTACCGCTGCGGCCATTGAATATTGAGGAGAAGAATTGGTTGTCAACTTGTAGATCCATGAGATCAAGATATCTGTAGATCCGGCGTTTCCTCCGACAGAACCAGGTCCCCCATCGTTAAACAAGTAAATGATGGAGAAGTTATTAAAGTTGAAAGTATATTGACTGATCAAAGTTGGAGCTGCAACAGCCATAATCATTGGGAAAGTGATGCTGCGGAATTTTTGCCAACCGTTGGCACCATCAATATAAGCAGCTTCGTAAAGATCGTTTGGAATAGATTGAAGAATCCCTAAAGTCAAGACGTAAATGTAAGGGAAGCCGAGCCAACCTTGCATCATAATCAAAGCAATTTTTGTCCAAGTAGGATCTGTTTTCCAAGGAATCAAAATGCCATCTAAGAATGGGAAGATCTTCGCAAACAATGGGATAACTTGTGCATTGATGGCACCGACACTATCGTTAAACATATTTGAGAAAGTTAAGATAGTGATGAAGGCTGGAACAGCCCATGGGAGCAAGAAGATAACCCCAAAGATTCGTTTTCCTTTTACGAATGGTTGGTTTGCAACAATAGCGGTCAAGATACCGAGTACGATTTGAAGAGTAGAAGCTGCGAGTGCCCAAATCAAGGTCCAGCCAAGAACAGATGTAAAGGCTGAGCGGAAGGTGCTCAAGGTCCACATATTAGTGAAGTTTTGGAACCCGATCCAATCAAGCAAGGTTGTTGGAGCGGTATGTTTGAAGTCGTAGTTGGTAAAGGCGATCATCAAAGTTACTAAAACTGGGAAGATAATCGCAAATGTCATAGCAATGTATGAAGGAATGATCAATAAATATGGGAAGCCATTTTCATAGATGGCTTGAACCATTTCTTTTCCAGTTTTTGGAACAGCAATGCCATTGTTGATACGTTTTGCAACGGTTCCAGCATCCTTAATATTTAAGGCATAAAATAGGAAGTAAACAATGGTAATGATCAAGTGGAAGGCGCCACGAATCAAGATAAAGAGAGAATTATCTTGTCCACGGACGGTTCCAAGTGTAACCAATTTCGCTAATTCTCCAGCTCCGATTCCTAGGAAATAGGCGAGAAAGAGAACAGTTACGGCAAGAAAAATATAGCCTTTGGTTTTTTGTTTGTTATAAATTTGCCCAAGACCCGGGATCAAAGAGAGCCACATAGCCTTTTTAGGGTTTTGTTCTGTAGTCATTCAAATCTCCTTATAATGTCCTTGCTAGAGAGCAAGAAGACAAGTCAGACAGTCAGTTGTGCTTGAAAATTGAACATAAGAGGTTGGGACCTTGTCTCCAACCTCTTACTCACACCTAAAAACTGTCTTATTTGCTACCGAATTTTTGTTCGATGGTTTCTTTAATCAATTTCACTGCATCGTCAGCAGATGCTTTTGCAGATTTTTTACCACTTACAGCATCGAAAAGCATAGTAGCAGCTGGATCCCAAACAGCACTCATTTCTGAGATATTTGGCATTGGTTGAGCATTCTTGAATTGATCAACAACGGCAGTTGTCAATTCATCGTTTTTGCTAACCGCATATTTACGAGCTTCGGTGTTGGCAGGAACTTCATTGGTCTTGTCAAACAAAGCTTTTTGTTGATCAGTACTTGTCAAGAAGTCAATGAATTTTTGAGCGCCATCAAGGTTTTTCGCACCTGCAGGGATAACCCAAGCTTTACCACCACCAAAGGCAGAGTATTGTTTTCCGTTTGGAAGAGTTGGAATCGTTGCGACACCGTAGTTTACTTTAGCTTCTTTCAATGAAGCAGCTTTCCAAGGACCATCGATGATAGCAGCTGTTTTACCTTCTTGGAATTGTGTTTGGATGAAGTTAGCAGCACCTTTTGTATCTTGCAAACCTTTTGGCCATTTAGCATACCAAGTTTTTGCATATTCGATACCATCGATAGAACCTTGGTTGTTCAATCCAATATCTTTAGGATCTGTACCGTCTTTACCAAACACATAACCGCCGTTACCTGAAAGTAAACCGTAAGTGTAGTAGAAGTTTGTCCAGTCAGCTAAGAAGGCAGTTGTTTTACCAGGTTCGCTAGCGAAGTCGTACTTGCTATCTTTTGCAAGATTGTCAAGATCACCAAATGTTTTTGGAGCTTCGCTTAAAAGATCTTTGTTATAGTAGAGAACCAATGTTTCGATGACAGCAGGTGCACCGTAAACTTTACCACCGTTTGTTACAAGAGCTTCAGTTGTTTTATCTGTATGGCTATCTTTGTTTAATGTCACTTCAGCCAATTGACCATCGCTACCAAGACCACCTACACGGTCGTATGGAGCCATCATTACGTCTGGAGCTTTTTTAGATTGGTTATCAAGAGAAAGGTTATCCAATCCACCAAGAGCATCACCAGTCTTGATGTTAACTTTTACGCCATTTTCTTTTTCAAAAGCTTTTGCAGCTTCTTCAACATAAGATTTGTAGCCTTTGTCTACATAGACGTTGATTTCTTTACTTGCCTCAGAAGAACCTGATGAGCTATTGCTACAAGCAGCAAGTAAGAAGCCGGCAAAACCAACTGTACCAAGTACAGCAGCACTACGTAAAATTGTACGTTTCATGATTTATTCCTCCTAAAGAATAAAAAAAGATAATAATTAGAAACCGTTTTAGACAAACGTTTTCCTAAAACGTCTTAAGTATATCACAAGGCGAAAACGTTTGCAAGTAGTTTTAAACAATTTTTTTAAAAATATTTTAATTCCGAACTTTCTTCTATAAAATGCATCAAATTTGTTGACATTAGCCAAAGGAAAGAATACACTAAGGGGGTGAGGACATTCTGAAAAAAGTTAAAAAAGTTTTTAAGAAATCCCTTGCAGAAAATAGGGAAAAAGTTTATAATAACATGGTACGCAAACGTTTTCGCAAAAATTGCGTAAACTGAGTTGCGCCTGTTCGATTTTTAACAAAGAGTAGAGCCGCTTGAGAGCTGGATACGACTCTGCAACGATACCCATACCGTGCACCGAATCGCAGGCTTCAAAGAAATAAAAAAAGGTGGTAACCCATGAAAAAACGTCAAAGTGGTGTTTTGATGCACATTTCTTCCCTTCCTGGACAATACGGGATCGGATCATTCGGTCAATCAGCATATGATTTTGTTGATTTCCTCGTTCGGACCAAGCAACGTTACTGGCAAATCTTGCCGCTTGGTACAACTAGTTATGGAGATTCTCCATACCAATCTTTCTCAGCTTTTGCTGGGAACACTCATTTTATTGATTTCGATCTTTTGATTGAACGAGGTTTGTTGACAGAAGCAGATCTTAAAGGAGTGGACTTTGGTCAAGATCCTACTCAAGTGGATTATGCAAAGGTTTTCGAACAACGTCGTCCCTTGCTTGAAAAAGCAGTTGCGAACTTCTTGAAATCAGGTGATCAAAAAGAATTCCAAGCCTTTTGCGAAGCCAATGCTTCTTGGTTGGAACTATTTGCAGAATACATGGCTATCAAAGAACACTTTGATTTAAAAGCCTGGACAGAATGGCCAGATGCAGCTATTCGTGCACGTGAACCAAAAGCTTTGGCTCAATACCGTGAAGAATTGGCGGATCAATTGACTTACCATCGTGTGACTCAATTCTTCTTCTTCCAACAATGGTTGGCCTTGAAAGCTTATGCCAATGACCATCACATTGAAATCGTCGGAGACATGCCAATCTATGTAGCGGAAGATTCAAGTGACATGTGGGCGAACCCTCATCTCTTCAAAACAGATAAAAACGGGAAAGCGACTTGCATCGCAGGATGCCCGCCAGATGAATTCTCAGCAACTGGTCAACTTTGGGGGAACCCAATCTATGACTGGGAAGCAATGGACAAAGATGGCTACCAATGGTGGATTGAACGCTTGCGTGAAAGCTTCAAGATCTACGACATCGTGCGGATCGACCACTTCCGTGGTTTTGAGTCTTACTGGGAAATCCCTGCTGGATCAGATACAGCAGCACCAGGTAAATGGGTTAAAGGTCCTGGCTACAAACTCTTTGCAGCTGTGAAGGAAGAGCTCGGTGATTTGAACATCATCGCTGAGGACCTTGGCTTTATGACAGATGAAGTCATCGAACTTCGTGAAAGCACTGGCTTCCCAGGAATGAAGATTCTTCAATTTGCCTTCAATCCGGACGATGAAAGTATCGATAGCCCTCACTTGGCACCAAACAATTCTGTGATGTATACAGGAACACATGATAACAACACAGTTCTTGGATGGTACCGCAATGAAATCGACGATCCAACTCGTGAGTACCTTGCTCGTTATACTAACCGGAAAGAGTACGAATCTGTACCGCATGCGATGCTTCGTACCGTCTTTGCTTCCGTCAGCTTCATGGCGATTGCTACGATGCAAGACTTGCTTGAGTTAGATGGCTCAGCTCGGATGAACTTCCCATCTACTCTCGGTGGTAACTGGTCATGGCGAATGACAGCGGATCAATTGACTCCAGCTGTCGAGCAAGAATTGCTTGATTTCACTACGATCTATCGTCGTGAAAACAAAGACTTGAAAAAAGAAGTTAAGAAAGCAAAAAAATAATCTTTCCCCCTATTAAAATTGTTGAAACAAAGGAGACTCCCAACATGGAATCATTACAAAAATATGTGATTGATCATCATCAAAAAACAATTGCTGAATGTTCAAATGAAGAATTGTACATTGCCTTGCTAAATTACACCAAGCAAGCAAGCGCTCAAAAGAAAATCAATACTGGTAAGAAAAAAGTTTACTACATCTCAGCTGAGTTCTTGATCGGTAAACTCTTGTCTAACAACTTGATCAACTTGGGTCTTTACGACGATGTTAAAAAAGAATTGTCAGATGCTGGTAAAGACTTGATCGAAGTCGAAGAAGTGGAATTGGAACCATCACTTGGTAACGGTGGTTTGGGACGTTTGGCAGCCTGCTTTATCGACTCTATCTCAAGCCTTGGTTTGACAGGGGATGGGGTTGGTTTGAACTACCACTTTGGTTTGTTCCAACAAGTCCTTAAAAACAACCAACAAGAAACGATTCCAAACGCATGGTTGACTGACCAAAGCTGGCTCGTTCGTTCAAGCCGTAGCTACCAAGTGCCATTTGCACACTTCACATTGACTTCTACCCTTTATGATATCGATGTCCCTGGTTACAAGATTGATACCAAGAACCGTTTGCGTTTGTTCGACTTGGATTCAGTTGATTCATCTATTATTGAAGATGGTATTAACTTTGACAAGACAGATATCGCTCGCAACTTGACCCTCTTCTTGTACCCAGATGATAGTAACCGTCAAGGGGAATTGCTCCGTATCTTCCAACAATACTTCATGGTATCAAACGGTGCACAATTGATCATCGACGAAGCCATCGAAAAAGGAAGCAACTTGCATGACCTTGCTGACTATGCTGTTGTCCAAATCAACGATACTCACCCATCAATGGTCATCCCTGAATTGATCCGTCTTTTGACAGAACGTGGTATTGGAATGGATGAAGCCATCTCTATCGTTCGTAGCATGACGGCTTACACTAACCACACAATCCTTGCAGAAGCCCTTGAAAAATGGCCACTTGAATTCTTGCAAGAAGTGGTTCCTCACTTGGTTCCAATCATTGAAGAATTGGACCGCCGTGTTCGCGCTGAATACAAAGATCCAGCTGTTCAAATCATCGATGAGAATGATCGCGTACACATGGCGCACATGGATATCCACTATGGATTTAGCGTAAACGGGGTAGCAGCACTTCACACAGAAATCTTGAAGAATTCTGAGTTGAAAGCCTTCTACGACATTTACCCTGAAAAATTCAACAACAAAACAAACGGTATCACATTCCGTCGTTGGCTCATGCATGCCAACCCAACCTTGTCACACTACTTGGATGATATCCTCGGACGTGACTGGCACCATGACGCATCTAAATTGGAAGACCTTCTTTCTTATGAAGATAAAGATGCAGTCAAAGCAAAATTGGAAAACATCAAGTCTCACAACAAACGTAAATTGGCTCGTTTCTTGAAAGACCATCAAGGTGTGGAAATCAATCCTAACTCTATCTTTGATACCCAAATCAAACGTCTCCACGAATACAAACGTCAACAAATGAACGCTTTGTATGTGATCCACAAATACTTGGACATCAAAGCTGGAAATATCCCTGCTCGCCCAATCACTGTTCTCTTTGGTGGTAAAGCAGCTCCTGCCTACACCATTGCACAAGATATCATCCACTTGATCCTTTGCTTGTCTGAAGTGATTGCAAACGATCCAGCAGTAGCTCCACACTTGCAAGTGGTGATGGTTGAAAACTACAACGTAACTGCTGCAAGCTACTTGATCCCAGCTAGCGATATTTCTGAGCAAATCTCTCTTGCTTCGAAAGAAGCTTCAGGTACTGGTAACATGAAATTCATGTTGAATGGTGCATTGACACTTGGTACGATGGATGGAGCCAACGTGGAAATCGCTGAATTGGTTGGACGTGACAACATCTACATCTTCGGTGAAGATTCAGAAACTGTAATCGATCTATATGAGAAATCAGCATACAAATCAGCGGACTTCTATGAACGTGAAGCTATCAAACCATTGGTAGACTTCATTATCAGCGATGCCGTTCTTGCAGTTGGTAACAAGGAACGCTTGACTCGTCTTCACAAGGAATTGATCAACAAAGACTGGTTCATGACTCTTCTTGACTTGGAAGACTACATTGTCACCAAAGAACGTATGTTGGCTGACTACGAAGACCGTGATGCATGGTTGGATCAAGTCATCGTTAACATTGCTAAAGCAGGATTCTTCTCATCTGACCGTACGATCGCTCAGTACAATGAAGATATCTGGCACTTAAACTAATCATTAGTTGTTAGACCAAGGTTCTTAGGACCTTGGTCTTTTTCATTTCTTGTTATTTGGGAAGAAAAAGGAAGGAATTTAAAGAATGGACACTTCTGTAAACAGTGTTGTTTTTTTGAATTTTTCCGATCCGGCAGGGAAAAAATTACATAATTTTTTATTTTAACCTTCAAATCTAATCTATTGGTATAAAAAAATACTTCCCCTAAAAAAGCCTTCCGGTGAAATTTATAAAAAGAGAAACCGGGATGAAAATCCTTGAAAATAAAGGATTTTTCACAGGTTCTTACATATATTTTCAACTAAAAGATGAGGAAGGTCCGTAAGGTTTGGCGTTTCAAGTTGTTATATCTTTAAAGTAAAATAAAAAATTAAATAGACAAATATTTAAAAATGGTTGATTGTGATACAATAGAGTTAACTGGCAGTAGCATATTTTTGCCTCTACAGTGAGATTTTTTTAAACATAAACAAAAAGGAGAGTTTTGAAAATGAAAAGCTATCGTGAACATGTTTCGAAGCAGGAAAAATTTTCAATTCGTAAGTTATCAGTCGGTGTTGTTTCATTGGCCATCGCTGGATTGGCTACTGTTAATACCTACGGAGCAGAAGTGAAAGCAGATGAAGCAACAGCGCCTGCAACTGAAGCGACTACTACGGATACAGCAACAAGCGATGCAGCTGTTTCAACAAGTTCTAAGTTGACATCTACAACTGTGACAGAAGGAAATAAAACAGTTACGACGACTTATGTAGAATCACCAGAACTTGAAAAAGCAAAAGCTGATGCGGCTACAGAAGGTGTGACCGTTACAGAAGAAGCTGAAAAAGTCCAACCATCTATCGCAGCAGCAGAAGCAGATAATAAAGCTCAAACAGCTGAAATCAACACAGTAGTTGATAACTACAAAAAGGCAAAAGCGGAGTATGAAGCAAAATCTCAAGAAATCACATTGATTGAAAAGAGAAATGCAGAAGCAGAAGCGGCTTACAAGAAACAAGTAGAAGACTACAAAACCCAACAAGCAGCTTATGATAAAGCTTTAGGAGAGTACAATGCTAAAAAGGCAGCCTACGATGCTAAAGTAGCAGAAAAAGCAGCAGCAGATAAGGCCAATGCAGAAGCAAAAGCTAAGTATGAAGCAGAAATGGCTGTTTACAATACAGCGAAAGCGCAATACGATAAAGATTTACAAGAATACCAAACTAAGAAAGCGCAATACGATAAAGATAAAGCAGCTTATGATCAATTGGTAGCGAAGAAGGCAGAAGAAGATGCTGCTAAGGCTCAATACGAAGCTGATCTTGCAAAATACAATGTAGAAAAAGTACAGTACGAAAATGATTATATTGCTTATCAAAAGAAATTAGCTGAATACGAAGTTGCCAAAAAACAATATACGGACGCGAAACAAGCATACGACAAATATATGACAGACAATGCGTATGCTGACCTTAAAAATGTTTCAACTGTTCAAGATTTGACCTTCCAACGTGAAGGTGGTGCAACTCACACCATTGACGGCATCAGCACTTATCTTACTCGTGATGCTCAAGCTCGTTTAAATACAAGCAATGTCCATCAATATGATTCTAATAAATTGGAAGCTTCAGATATTGTAGCAACTAGTCCTTGGGCCAATAATGAAACTGAGTACATTCAAGTGAAAGAAGGCGATAAATTTGTCGTTACTTATGATAACTTGAATCAGTCCAGCATGCGTGAAAATACGGATATGCATCCAATCAAACGTGTGATTTACCGTTATGAGATTTTAAGTCTTCCATCAAATGATGGCAAAGGGATTGCAGCAGTCAACGCAGATCCAACGGTAACCATGACAGTGGGTGCTTCAACAGACCAAGACAAACCTGTTAAGGTTGCTGTCGATGTTGAATTCTATGATGGTGATGGCAATAAATTTGATTTGACTCAACGCAATGCCATTGTCGCTTTGAACTCGCTCAACCACTGGACAGGTGCTTCCTATGTCGATAGTGGAGACAAACCTCGTGCCCTTACAGTAGAAGCCAAAGATAAAGATGGCAACACTGTTCGTGGAACTTGGGATCCATATGCAGATGGTTCATCCATGAGCATTGAAAACAATGAAGTGAAGGTTAAAACAGGAAAAGCAGACTTTGGTACTGCAACTGTTTCCATTTCAGCAGACAACCCTCTCAAAATTGTGACTCAGAAATATGGTTATGTTAAAGATGACACAGGTAAATGGGTTCCTGGTACGACACCTGAGAAGGAAGAAGTAACGGATGCGTTAACTGTAAATGCTTCGGGTTCAGGAAGTGTTCATTCTATTGGTACAGAAGAATTTACCTTTGAAGGTAAGGATGATGTTATCGGATCATACAAAGTAGATGCAACTACAGGTCAAATTACGTTCACACCTAAGAAGAAATTTGAAAACGTGGAACACCAAGAGTCTGTAAATGTTGGAAATAATAAATTTATTCCAATTCCAAACTCAAGTGTTTCTTATGATGCTGCTACTAAAGAAGTGACTTCCTTTAAAGATAACCAATATATTGAACATGGATCTGTCTTTAACGGTGAATCTTCAACAACTCTTGAAGGTTGGGATAATCCATCTTCTCCATACCTCTATTATGGTGGAGCAGGCTTGAAGATGTCAGATGGACACTTAGTCTTTACGGCTAATGGTGCCAATGCGGCTGGTCAACCAACGGTTTATTGGTTTGCCATCAACTCAAATGTAGGTCTTCCTAAAGAGCCAGGAGAAGAACCGAAAGAGCCAACAAAACCAACAGAACCAAAGGCTCCAACTCCACCAACGATTACAGTGGAAAATCTACCTGCAGAGCCAACGAAACCAGAAGAACCTAAATCACCAACTCCGCCAACAGCACCTAACTACACTGTGATTACGGTCGATGTGGAGGAACCAAAATCACCAACTCCACCAACAGAGCCAACCCCACCGACTCCTGAAGTTGTTCCAAATACGAATCCGGTGAAACCGGAAGCTGAAGTGAAATGGCATAAGAATAAAGTGGTAACGGAAACAGATATTCCAACCCCACCAACGCCAGTTCCTCCAACTCCACCAACACCATATAACCCACCAACACCAATTGTTCCACCTACACCAATCGTTCCACCAACTCCAGAGGTTCCAACCGAACCAACTCCTGAAGTTCCGGAACAGCCTGTACAACCTGCGCAACCACAAACACCTGCGCTTCCAAATACAGGTACAGAAAGCTCAACTGCAGCTGTTCTTGCAGGTGCGATGGCTGGATTGCTTGGATTGGGTCTTGCACGCAAGAAAAAAGAAGATTAATTCTTCGTTCTTTCGTCCATTCATCTAAATAAAGAAAGTCAGAAGGCAAGTCCTTCTGGCTTTTTTGATGGGAGTGATGACCAAATAGTTGAGAAATAGAACAGAATAGTTTTTGGATAAGGAGAGGAAATGGCTTTTATAGACCAAATCGTGTCGAAATGAAGCAGAATAGAAATGGATGACACAAGAAGAAGAGAATGAGGTATACTGGTGGTGTTCGAATGAAAGTTTATAGGACTCCGTTATATCTCTAATCATTCCAATGATACAGTTGTGATGTCTTTTTCATCTTTTGCACACATTATTTTCCAAATGAATTTCATTTGAACGTATCAGTGATCAGGCAAGTGCTTCCACTGTTTTGAGGCGCTTGCCTTTCTATCTGTATCGCGATATAATAGGGTGTAAGAAATGAAAAGGAGTTTGTATGAAAAAGAAACCTATCTATCTTTACATCCTGTTATTTTTCTCTACGGTTGGAACCCTGACTTCAGCTGTCTCAACCTTTGGAGCTTCAAAGAGTTTTGAGCTGACAGATGATTTTGCGAAACAACTTGGTTTAACAACGGCTCAAGACAAGGCGGACTATGTGACATATTATGAGAAATCAGCCCAACTCAATCAGTCTCCACTAACCTTTTTATTTGTTTCCCTGATTCTGATTGCCTTACTGGCAACTTTCTATTTCCTCTTTATGAAGCAGGATCTGTTAACAGCCCATTATACTTACATGGGGCAGATTTTATTAAGTCAAGCCTTCTCTTGCTATAATTATTTTGCAGGGCGTCCGCTATTGGCTAGTTTTTCAAACCCGTCCCTTCGTCAACGATATCTAGCATCTTCGTCCATTGCTTTGTTGCTCTTGACTGCTTTATCTCTTCTCTTCCTTGGAATTGTTTTGTATAAAACCTTGCGTTTGAGAAAAGCTCAAGCTACGGCATAATAGATAAGTTTGAATGGAGCTCTCTTAGAGGATAAGAGAGCTTCTTGATTGGAGAAAAAAGATGAAAGTATCCTTTGTTTATATTAGTCTGAGTGGGAATACAGAGAGTTTTGTCCGCCGCTTAAGTGACTATTTGCTGGAAGCCCATCCCGGACTTGAAATCGAGAAAGTGCATGTGAAAGACATGGTCAAAGAGGGCCAGTCCTTCTTTGAAATGACCAATCCTTTTATCACTTTTTTGCCTACCTATTTGGAGGGTGGAAATGGTGTTGACAATGGCGATGTGGAAATTTTGACGACAGATGTTGCGGATTTTATTGCTTATGGAGACAATGCCAGCAAGTGCTTAGGAGTGGTTGGATCAGGCAATCGGAATTTTAACAATCAATATTGTTTAACCGCTAAGCAATACAGCCAACGCTTTGGTTTCCCCATGTTAGCCGATTTTGAAATGCGGGGGATGTTGGGAGATATTAAAAAAGTAGCCGCCATTGTAGAAGATTTGTATCATCTTTAAAATAAAGAGAGTGGGACAGAAATCGGTAATTCGTTAGAATTCGATTTCGTCGTCCCACCTCCGCAC